>JACQZI010000008.1:0-142132 GCA_016207825.1 Planctomycetota bacterium
CCATTCTGCCGAAGGTCCCTATTATCGGGTGTCCCCGAATCCCGCCTCAGCGGGAGGAGCGGGGCGGGAATGACATTTCATGTCACTTTGTCTTGAAGCCGGAGACCGCGGAAGATTATAGTTCGCTCAAGAATTTAACGATAAGAAGCGGGATTTGGATGCGCTTTACCGGTAAACCTCTTGATTTTTCGATGTTTCAAAGGAGAGCGGATGCGCCGCCTTTGAGCCGGATTATGGAGATGGATTTGGAGTGCTCGATGAATCCACCTGACTATATTTGACTTGCCGGTCACGCCCGCCTGACCGTCCGCCCGGACGAGCGCCCATTCGGACGGGGATGTCCAGTCGGGCAGGCCTGCCTGCCACGGCAGACAGGCCTTAACAAGAAAATTCACAGTAGCCCTAAATTTTGCTTGACTATTGTATACCCATTTGGTAGCATACCTCCCTTATTGAGTGATGCTTATTTGTGTTATTATAAAAGGAAATAAATATGAAATCTAAAGAACCAAAGAAAAAACAAGCGGGCAAAGAAGCCCCTCAAACTCCGTTTAATAACATGAACGAGGGTATGCAATCGTGGATGGAGATGTGGAAAAAATACGCCCAGGAGATGACCGGTATAGATTCCCCGACCGCGGCTTCTTCGTTTTATCCCGCCTGGCTCAAGACCTATGACGAATTCGCCAGGCATTTCATGTTTACGCCGATGAGCGGCGCCATGGGAGATATTTACCAGAAATTCGTTGATACCGCCAATATTTATACCTCGCTCTTCCATTCCTGGTCTGGTATCATGGAAAACACGGATAAGCAGATTACCTCGGAGCATCTTAAATCCTTCATGAATACCTGGCTGGAAAGCCAGAAGAATATTTTCAGCCGCATGTTCGGTTTGCCTCTGCCGGAGATGCCCGCGGATGTCACCGATATGAAGGAATGGGCCGAAGGGGTCAAACAATCCCTGGAAAACTGGCAGAAGATGTATAAGGAAAATTACCAGCCGATGATGGATAACTGGCGCAAGGCTTCCGAAGACGCCCTGGAAATGATGAAGCCCGGCGTGGCGCCCGCCAAAGCCAAGGAATTTTACAATGCCTGGATAAAGGGTTATGAATCCACTTTCGGCAAGTTCCTCAAAATGCCCATGATGGGCCCTTCCCGCAACGTTTCTGATAAGATGATGAAAAGCATGGATGCTTTTATCAAGTATTGCGGCTCGACGGCTGATTTTTACATGATGATGTATAGCCCGAGCACCAGCGCGATGGAAGAGCTTTCTAAAAAGGCATCAGAACTCCTTAAAGGCGACGTAACACCTGAAAAATACAAGGAGTTTTACGAGATGCTCGTGAAAACATTTGAGGATAAATTCTACGCGCTTTTCCGCACCCCGGCTTTTGCGGATATCATGAAAAGCACCCTGGATGCTTCCCTCAATTTCCGCCGCCATCATTTCGCCGTGATGGAGGAGATATTGAAAGGCACTCCTATTATTACCAGGAGTGAAATGGATGAAGTTTACCAGCAGCTTTATTCCTTGAAAAAACGTATTAATGAATTAGAAAAACATCTTAAGAATAAGAAGAAATAATTAAGAGGGAGTTAAACATGGTAGATAAAGAGGCGCAAACTAAAGAGCACAAACATGCCGCTTGGATGGAGGAAATGAGGAATATACAACAGCGGTTTATGCAGGGCATTGATATTTTAACCAAACCGCTGGATATCGAAGTGGGGATGACGCCGAAAGAATTGGTTTACCAGATAGATAAGGTAAAGCTTTATCACTATATCCCAGTTAAAGAGCATCTTTATTCGCCTCCAATTTTGATTTCTTACGCCCTGGTCAATAAGCAATATATGCTGGATTTACAACCCGACCGGAGCGTGATTAAATATCTCCTGAACCAGGGCCATGAGCTTTTTATCATTGATTGGGGCTATCCTTCCCCGGCTGATAAATACATTACCATGGAGGATTATATTGAGGAATATCTCGGCGGTTGTGTCGACAAGGTCTGTGAATTAACCGGCGTTTCCCAGGTGACCCTGATGGGCATTTGCCAGGGCGGGACTTTTTCCATCATCTACAGCGCGCTTCATCCGGAAAAAGTAAAAAACCTGGTCACTATCGTCACTCCATTTGATTTCCATACCGATACCGGCCTTCTTAATGTCTGGTCGAAGGATATGGATATTGATAAACTGGTGGATACGCTGGGCAATATACCGGGCGATTTCATGAATATCGGCTTTTTGATGCTTAATCCGTTCCGCCTGATGTTTGATAAGTATGTGGGTTTTGCCGAACATACGGACGATAAGGAGTTTGTCAATAACTTCATCCGGATGGAAAAATGGATATTCGATTCTCCCGACCAGGCAGGGGAGACCATCCGTAAGTTCGTCAAGGATTTATACCAGAAAAACCTCTTGAAGGAAAACAAGTTTACACTCGGTGATAATAAGGTTGATATAAAAAATATCACCATGCCGGTCTTGAATATCTTTGCAGAGTATGATAACCTCGTTCCCCCGGCCTGCTCCCGTACTTTCACGGATTATATCGGGAGCAAGGATAAGGAGATTGCCAGTTACCCGACTGGCCATATCGGCATATTCGTGAGTTCGCGTTCGCAGAAGGAAATATGCCCGCGCCTTAGCGATTGGCTGGTTAAGCACAGCACAAAGAGCAAATAATAAATTATGCGATAAGTTTAATTTTGCCCTTGACAAAAAGGGCGATGTTTGTATAATAATAAAAATATGAAATACGCAGACATAAAAATAGGGGACAAGGCTTCTTTTTCCAAGACCATTTCCGAAGCGGATATTTATACGTTTGCCGGGGTTTCAGGTGATTTTAACCCGGTGCATATTAACGAGGAGTTTGCCAAAAACAGCCTTTTTAAGACGCGTATCGCGCATGGCTTCCTGGTGGGGAGTTTCATTTCCACGGTTTTAGGCACCCAGCTGCCCGGCCCCAACACTATTTACCTGGCGCAGGACCTGAAATTCAAGGCGCCGGTAAAAATCGGGGAAACGCTGACCGCGGAATGCGAGGTCCTGGAAAAGAACGACGAAAAGAAGATTCTTAAGCTTAAAACAACCGTGCGGAACCAGTCCGGAGTTCCGGTTATCGAAGGAACTGCTACGGTGATGAAACCCGCCTGACCGGACGGGCAGGTACGAGAAGTAAATATCAAACGAGTTGTTTTACATTTTACACTTTAATGTGTAATGTAAAAATCGGAAGGGGGTGAAAAGGATGTTCGACCAACAGAAAGTTGCCCAGGAGGTTTTTAACCTGACTAAAAATTATTGGGCAACCACGATGGACATGATGTCCACGTTCCAGGAACAGAATGAGAAGATGTGGAATACTCTCCTGGACCAGGGATTAGTTGCGCAAAATGAAGGCAAAAAGATGCTTCAGGACTGGCTTAATCGGGCAAAACAAGCCCGGGAACAGTTCACCAAGACCATGGAAGATAACCTGAAAAAAGCCGAAAGCGCATTCGGTTCTTCTTCAAAGGCCAAGTAAGATTTAATATTAGGGGCGTCTCGGATTTACGTCGGGACGCCCTTTTCTTACTTACGCATTTCTTATAATACCCACCTGATAAGTATTCTATATTATTTGCAATAACGGGAAGTTTTGATTATACTGCTCCTGTTCTGTCTCTGTCATTCCCGCGAAAGCGGGAATCTATACATTCTAATATGGTCTGGATTCCCGTTGGAATTTATCCCGCACTCTGATGCGGGACGGAATGACGTTAAGTGAGGTGATAATAATTATGAAAGGAGTGCATCTATGTTAGGTTACGGCGGCAATATTTTAAGAATTAATCTCTCTAATGGTCAAATCACGAAATCTCCCACTCCTGAGAAATTGATAAAGGAATATATCGGCGGCCGGGGCTTTGCGGCAAAGATTCTTTATGACGAGCTAAAACCGGGGATAGATCCTTTCGGTCCTGATAATAAAGTTGTCATTGCTTCAGGTCCGCTTTCCGGCTTGTTCGTGCCGGGGGCAGGTAAAATCACTTTTGCCTCCAAATCTCCGGCAACTAATTCTTACGGCGATAGTAATATGGGCGGCCATCTTGCCGCTGAAATAAAATACGCCGGTTATGACGTAATTATCCTGGAAGGAACCGCTCCCAATCCTTCTTATATATACATAAATAATGATAAAGTTGAAATCCGCGATGCCGGCAAATACTGGGGCAAAGGCGCCATTACCGTGGAAAAGATGCTTAAGGATGATTTAGGCGAGGAATTCCAGATTGCTACCATCGGGCCGGCCGGTGAGAACAAGGTTAAGTTTGCATGCGTCTCGCACGATTTCGGCAGGCAAGCCGGCAGAACCGGCATCGGCGCGGTAATGGGGAACAAAAATATAAAAGCCGTGGCTATCAGAGGAAGCAAATCGCTTAAAGTAGCCGATCCCAAAGGATTGCAGGCGTTGACTAAAAAAGCAATCAGGGAATGCGCCGCGCATCCCGGATTCAAGACGTGGGTGGCCCAGGGAACCGCCTCGGTGACGGTCTGGTCCAATGAACAGGGTTCTTTCCCGACCCGTAATTTCCAGAGCGGTTGGTTTAAGGATTACCAGAAAATAAGCGGCGATGTCATGCTTAAGGAAACCATCATTACCAATAAAGCCTGCTTCGGTTGCCCGACTGCCTGCGGTAAATACGCTAAAGTAACTAAAAATGGCAAGCTTTATTACGTTGAAGGGCCTGAATACGAAACAGCCGCGCTTATCGGCGGCGATTGCGCCGTTGATAATATTACGGATTTGAGTTATGCCAACTGGCTCTGCGATGAATTGGGGCTCGATACCATCTCCGGCGGGAGCGTGGTTGCCTTTGCCATGGAATGTTACGAGAAAGGCATTATTACCAAGAAAGATACCGGCGGGGTGGAACTGAAATTCGGCGATATCAGGTCTTTTGATAAAATTATCAATATGATTGCCAAACGTGAAGGAATCGGCAATATCCTGGCTGGCGGCGTCCGTGAAGCCGCCCGTAAATTCGGCAAGGGCTCGGATAAATTCGCCATGCAGGTAAAAGGGCTTGAGATATCCGGTTACGAATCACGTAAAGCCCCGGCAATGTTGCTTGCTTATATGACCTGCGATATCGGCGCTCACCATAACCGCGCCTGGGCTATCACCCACGATATCGCCGCGGGCCGTGATAAAATAGAGGGCAAAGCGCCTAAGGTTATCGAACTCCAGCACCTGAGGCCTCTTTTCGATATGGTCGGTTGCTGCCGTTTGCAATGGATAGAAACCGGCATGTCCCCGGAATATTACCCTAAAATGCTGAAAGCCGCAACCGGCTTGGATTACACTCTTGAGCAATTGCTTAAATGTTCGGAACGCGTCTGGAACCTTAACAGGTTGTTCCTGATACGGGAAAATAAGGATTACGGGCGCCATTTTGATTATCCTCCCGCCAGGTTTTATGAGGAAAAAGTTCCCGACGGCCCGACACAGGGCAGTATCGTTAAAAAGGAAGATATCGAACGGCTTCTCGATGAATACTACGCCTTACGCGGTTGGGATAAAAACGGTAAGCCGACCCAGGCAAAGCTTAAAGAATTAGGCCTGGCGTAAGAGCCTGTTTCACAACCTTTTTTTTGTCATTTCTGCGGAAGCCCGCCTGACCGGACGGGCAGGCAGGAATCCAGGATCCCCCGTCTGGACTATAGTGACAGAAGGGGCGTTTATTGGTTATGAAATACGCTCTAAGTTTTCGTTTATGAGTATGTTACCCGTTGTGTCAATCGGGTTGCTTTTGCTCCTGGCCGGATATGTTTTTTACGGTCGGTTCCTCTCCCGCTATTTTCAGCTCGACCCAAAGGCACGCACTCCTGCCGTAGAATTAAATGATGGTGTTGATTACGTCCCGGCTGATAAATCATTGCTTTTGGGGCAGCATTTCTCGGCTATTTCCGCCGCCGGACCGGTTGTCGGGCCGATTATGGCCGGTTTGTTATTCGGATGGCTGCCGGCAATGATATGGATTATCGTCGGTTCCATATTTATCGGCGGGGTCCATGATTTTTCCACGCTTATAGCTTCGGTCCGCCATAAGGCGCTTTCCATCGGTGAAATTGTCAAGCAGCATATCAGCAAGACCGGTTTTTTATTGTTCCTTATTTTCATCTGGTTTACACTCATATATGTGATAATCGCGTTTGCCGATATTACGGCTAATACTTTTATGACAAAAGAAGCCGGTACGGCATACGGTCCGGCCGTAGCTATTTCATCTGTCGTATACCTGGTTTTGGGATTGGTCATGGGCGTATGTTTATACAAATTCAAGGTGCCGTTGTGGCTGGCGACCGTGATTTTTATTCCGCTGGTATTATTTTCCACCTGGGTTGGGCCAAGGCTGCCGGAAGGAATCTTTAATATATTTGCCGCACCTGGAGTAAAAGGCTGGAGTTTTATACTTTTAGTTTATTGCTTTATCGCCGCGGTTATCCCGATGTGGCTCTTGCTCCAGCCGCGCGGTTACCTGGGCGGATGCTTTTTATACGGCACTATTTTCGCCTGTTTAGTAGGGGTGTTTTTCGGTGATTTCAATATTACTTATCCGGCGTTTAACTTGAAAGGATTATCCAGCGCTTTTAACGAGACCAAATCAGTTTTTCCGGTGTTATTCATTACCGTTGCTTGCGGGGCGATTTCCGGCTTCCATGCGATTGTCGCATCCGGCACTACTTCCAAACAAATCAAATACGAAACGGATACCAAACCTGTCGGTTACGGCAGCATGATTCTGGAGGCGGTGGTTGCCATCTTTGCGCTTTCCACCATAATGTTTCTTATCCCTGACCCCGCCAACCTGAAAAAAGACCCGAGTAATATTTATGCCAATGGCGTGGCAAGCTACGCGGGACTTCTGGGAATAGATTTCAGTATCGCTTATCCTTTTGCGCTCCTTGCTTTTTCCACTTTCGTTTATGATACGCTGGATGTCTGCACCAGGTTAGGCAGGTATGTCTTCCAGGAATTGACCGGCTGGCGGGGTAAGATTGCCCCTTACGTAGCGACCTTAGCAACGCTCGTTATCCCGTTTGTTTTCCTTTCCGTTACCGGCGAAAAAGCCTATAAGGTTGCCTGGGATGTTTTCGGGACAAGCAATCAGCTTCTGGCCAGCCTGACTTTATTGGGAATTTCCGTCTGGCTCTGGCGCAAAGGGAAAAATCCTTTGGTGACATTAATCCCCATGCTTTTTATCATGGCAATGACTTTTTGGTCTTTGGCGCTTCTCATTATACCGCGCACCGGCTCCGTTTTTAGCGGGACAGGCCTTGATACGCAGGGCATGGTGATATTGGTTTCTTCTTTGATACTCTTTATCCTGGCCCTTTGCGTTATCGTGGTGACCGTTGCCGTAATTCTCCGAGGGAAAAAGTAATCGGCCTCTTGATTACTCCCCGACCTTGGTTGGCGTGGTTTTGTCCGTATAATCGTTCACTCCCAATTGCCCCGCGTCATTGAGTCCCCATGTCCAGATGGTTCCGTCATTTTTCAATGCAATATTATGCCGGCTTCCTGCGGATATCATTGACCAACCCGTTGAATTGCCTATTTTCGTCGGGATAAGTTTTTCCGTTCCCTCGCCGCTGTCGCCCAGTCCCAATTGCCCGTGATTATTGAATCCCCATGCCCATAATGTCCCGTCGTTCTTGGTGGCAATGGAATGATATTCACCGGCTGAAACCTTTGCCCAGTCGGAATCCATTCCCACGCGCGTCGGCGTGTTTCTGTTTGTGATGTCGTTCAATCCCAATTGACCGTCGTTATTAAGGCCCCAGGCCCATAATGTGCCGTCTGATTTTACGGCCAGGGTATGGTATTTGCCGCCGGCAATCATATTCCAGTTATTAGCGCTTCCGACCTGGTTTGGTGATGTTCTCTCTGTCCCGCTGCCGCTCGTGCCCAGGCCCAATTGCCCGTATTCATTATTGCCCCATGCCCATAATGTCCCGTTGGTTTTTATGGCAAGGGTGTGATAACGCCCGGCCGCTATTTTCAGCCAGTTGGTTTCACTGCCCATTTGCGCCAGAATTGTTCGCCTGGTATAATCTCCTAATCCGAGTTGTCCGTATCCGTTATAACCGCATGCCCAGATCGAGTTGTTGTTTTTCCTGATGATGGAATGCAGTTCTCCTGCCGCGATATCGAACCAATCCGTTGAAGAAGGATTCGTTATTTGTTCCGGAGATGTTTTTTCCGCTCCGCTTCCCCAGATAATAAGCCCTAACTGGCCGTCGCTGTTATATCCCCATGACCATAACGAGCCGCCTATTTTTACGGCCATGTTATGGTAGCTCGTGGCTAATATCGTATCCCAGTTATATAAAGTGCCGATACGTGTCGGCACACTTTTATTTGTTCCGGTCCCTTTGGTTCCTAGTCCCAGCTGGCCGTCATCGTTATCTCCCCACGACCAGATGCTGTTATTGCTGGCGATTGCCACACAGTGGGAGTATCCGGCAGAGACTTTCAGCCAACTGCCGTTTGTGGTATTGCTGGAAGTGTTGGAAGCAGCGCTGTCCCCGAATCCGTTATACGCCTTGACGAGATAATAATAGGTGGTCAACGGTGAAAGCCCGGTATTTGAATATGAAGTTACATTGGCGTCAAGCGTGGCGATTTGGGTGTAATTCCCGCTTGACCCGATTTTACGCCATATTTTAAACCCAAGTTCATTGGAAGAATTATCAAGCCATCCCAGGTTAATTTGCGAAAGCGATATTACCGTATTGCTCAAACTTGTCGGCGCGGCCGGAATCCCTGTTGCCGGTTCGGGCAAATCGCGGTCATCGGTGTCATCAAGTCCCAGTTGCCCCGAGTCGTTTTTACCCCAGCTTGATATGGTCTTGTTGGTTTTTAGAGCCACTGAATGATAATCTCCGGTCGTAACATCTGCCCAGTTTGTTTCCGAGCCGACTTTTGTCGGAGCGGTTCGGCTTATGGTATCGCCCAGTCCCAATTGCCCGTAGTCGTTTGCTCCCCAGGCCCATAATGAGCCGTCGGTTTTTATCGCCATCGTATATCCGCTGCTTATTGAGACGGTTGCCCAGTTCGTATCGGTTCCCACCCTGGTGGGGATGGTTCGGCTTATGGTATCGCCCAGTCCCAATTGCCCGTAGTCGTTTGCTCCCCAGGCCCAAAGCGAGCCGTCTGTTTTAACGGCAATCGTATATCCCTTGCCTGCGACGGCGCTTGCCCAATCCGTATCGGTTACTACTTTGGTTGGTTCGGTGCGGCTTAAGGTGTCGCCCAAGCCCAGCTGTCCCGAATCGTTTTTGCCCCATGCCCACAGGGTTTTATCCGTCTTTATGGCAACAGTGTAGCTTTCCCCGGCGGAAACTTTATCCCAGTCCATATCATTTCCTATTTTGGTGGGGGAGTCTTCGTCATCCGTATTTCCCTTTCCCAATTGCCCCCAATCATTTTTACCCCATGACCAGATGCTTTTGTCGTCTTTGACGGCAAGCGAGTGGAAATCGCCGGCGCTGATTATTTTCCAATCATTGTCAGTTCCAATTTGTGTCGGCTGTGTCTTTGTTAAAGTGTCGTTGGTTCCAAGTTGTCCAAAGTCGTTCCTGCCCCATGCCCATAAGGTGCCGAGTGTTGTCAGGGCGAGCGAATGGAAATCCCCGGCGGCTGTCTTTGACCAGTTTGAAGCACTCCCTATTTTCGTGGGACTCGTCCTGTTATTGGCATCGCCCAGCCCTAATTCGCTGTAGGAATTATTTCCCCATGCCCAGATAGTCCCGTTAGTGGAAATTGCTAGGGTGTGCCCTCCGCCGGCGGCTACTTCTAACCAGGCGTCGTAAGTGGTTGCGTTTGCCTCGTTGGAATAATTACTGTAGCCGTAAGGGTTATAACTCCTGATTTTGTAATAATAATCGGTTGAAGGCATGAGCCCGGTATCCGAATAAGATGTCACGTTCGGCCCGACCGCCGCAATCTGTGCGTAAGTTCCTCCGGGCCCGGTCTTGCGTTCTATCTTGAATCCTGTTTCATCCAAAGAGGCATCTGTCCAGGAAAGGTTAATCTGCGATGTATTGACGGCGTTTGCGGCCAGTAATAACGGTGTGTTAGGGCCCGTGAGGGCTCCACTGCTTCCGGAAGCGGTGGTATCGTCATTGTCGTTGCTTTTGTTCCAGCAGCCTTTGGCACCGGTAAAAAAGGCAAGGGCAAATGAAAGAAGGAGAGTGATTCCTATTAATACGCGGTTTTTCATACAACCGAATAACTTTGATTCCAGCTTCTGCCGCGGGGTATTCGGGATATCTATTCCGCCGGTTCTTCTTCAGCTTGCTGGCTGGTTACATATTGGTCGAGGATTGCTTTATCGTCGCTGGCAATATCCAGGTAATACGCGGCTACCGTATAACGGCCTGTCGCTTTTGATTCGCTTATCCGTACCACGCGCATCATGCAATCTATTTTCGTATGGTGTTCGGGAACTTCCACATTCAGTTTGAGGATGCTTCCGATAGCCAATAATTCCTTGGTATCAAAGGAAATGCCTCCCGCGCTGATATCCGTTGCGACCGATTTGACCGGCTTGGCGGTGAGTTCCTCAGCGCTGTCCATGGATTTTTTATATACGGTATATTCAATCGGAATCCTGGAGCGGATTCTTTGGTAAGTCCGGGGTTTTATCGCGGTTGGCTTGGATTGCGGAGCCGGTGTTGCGACCTCTTCCGGTTCAGGCTTAGTTGCCTCTTTGGGCTTTTCCTCAACTACTTCTTCAGCCGGGGTGACCCTCAAGACTTCCTCCGGCGTGGTTACGCCCTGGCTTACCTTTTCCCAGCCGTCCAGGCGCAGGGTTTTCATTCCGTATCTTAAAGCCACCCGGCGTATATCATCCGATGACGATTTGACGAGTATTAATTTCTTTATCGCTTCATTCAAAATCATTATTTCATAAAGGGCAGTCCGGCCGTGATAGCCGGTAAAATTGCATGTCTCGCACCCTTTGCCCCGGTAAACCGTTACCTGCTTTTTAGCCCTAAGCTCCCGCGTGATTTGGGCAACCACTTCCGGCAATACGGATTTATCTTCCTCGCGGCAGTCCGGGCAGATTACCCTGACCAGGCGCTGGGCGACAAAGGCTTCGACCGATGAGGCGATTAAATACGGCTCCACCCCCATATCAATCAAACGGGTAACACCTCCGGCCGCGTCGTTTGTGTGCAAGGTGGAAAAAACCAGGTGTCCGGTCAAAGCCAGGCGGATGGTGATTTCCGCCGTCTCAAAGTCGCGCACTTCGCCGACCATGATGACGTCCGGGTCGTGGCGCAGGATACTCCGCAGTCCCATTGCGAAAGTTAGCCCGATTTCCGGGTTTACCTGTATTTGCGTGATGCCTTCCATTTCGTATTCAACCGGGTCTTCTATGGTAATGATTTTCACTTCGTTAGTATTTAGTTTATTAAGGGAACTGTAAAGGGTGGTGGTTTTGCCGCTTCCGGTCGGTCCGGTGACAAAAATGATGCCGTGCGGTTTTTCAAGCAGGTTTTCTATTACTTTGGTGTCAACCGGATTTAAGCCCAGGTCGCTTAAGTTATGGAGGAGCGTCATGGGTAATAACCTGATGACGATGCTTTCCCCGTAGGGCGTCGGGATAATCGAGATTCTTAAATCCAGCGTTTCCTTATCCGTCTTGACGACACAGCGCCCGTCCTGGGGGAGCCGGCGTTCCACGATATTAAGGTTGGATATAATTTTTATGCGGGAGATTATCGCGGAGAAAAAGTTACGGATGGCCGGGGGAACATTGGCGTCAAAAAGCACGCCATCCACCCGGTAACGCAGGCGAATCTTACCACGGTATGGCTCTATATGGATATCCGTTGCGCGGCTCTTGTGCGCTTCCAGGATAATCTGGTTGACCAGTTTTATGACGGAGGCGTCTTCAGATGATTTTTCTATTTCTTCCACCTTGTCGCTGGTGATTTCCTGGGAGACCGGAATCGCCGTGCTCTGGGTCATTATTTTCTCGATTGTGTCTGCGGCCAGGCCGTAATACTTCTTTATGGCGTCCATTACCTCAAGGCGGCTTGCCAGGGAAAGGGCGATTTCATAGCCCAGGTTTAGGCGCATTTCGTCCTTGGTCCGCAAATCGTAGGGGATGGGGGAGGCGATGGTCAGGATATTACGTTCCAGTTTTATCGGGATAAAACGGTAATGGGCGACGAAACGGATGGGTATCTTTTTAATCAGGCTTTTATCAATGGTAAAATCACGCAGCTTGATTAACGGGATGGAATGCTGGGATGAGATTGTTTTAAGGACATCATCTTCCTTGACCGAACGCAGGCGGCTCAAGATTAAGACCAAGGGCTCCCCTGTCTGCTCGTGCTTTTTCATTGCCTCGTTAAGGATATCCTGGGAGATTACCCCCTGCTTTAAGAGTGTTTCGCCTAATGAAAGTTCTGAAGAATTTGCCATTATAATATTCCCTTTCGTAAGTAAGCTGATTTAGCAGATTGGGCTGATTTTTGGATATTATTTGGTTCCGCTTAATCCGCTCAATCCGCGTCCTAAAAGCATTTAATATAATTATCGGCTTTTGCGTCCATTATTATACATTAATCCCCAAAGTGGTCAAGTGTTTTTTTAGGCGGGCGTAATTAAGCTTGACTTCGCCCTGAATAATGATATTCTACCGTGAAAAGAAACAGGACAAGAGTCAACTGGTTAATTAGTTAATTGGTTGATTAGTTAATCAAAATGATATCCTTGGAATTAAACGATAATAAGGCAAAACATGAGCGATATGAGTTCTGAAATCAAATTGCATCCTTCCTGGCTTAGTCTGCTCAAAGATGAATTTGAGAAAGCCTATATGAAGGAATTAAAGCAATTCCTGGTGAAGGAAAAAGAGCGGAAGAAAGTGATATTCCCGCCGGGGAAACTGATTTTTAACGCGTTTAATTCAACGCCATTCGACTCGGTTAAAGTGGTTATTCTGGGGCAGGACCCTTATCACGGACCTAAGCAGGCACACGGATTGTGTTTCTCCGTCCTGCCGGACGTGCCTTTGCCTCCGTCGCTGGTGAATATATTCGAAGAGATTCACCAGGATTTGGGCGTTCCGATACCGGACCATGGGTATCTCCAATCCTGGGCAGGGCAGGGAGTATTATTGCTCAACGCGATATTGACGGTTGAACGGAACCGTGCCGGCTCCCATCAAGGGCATGGCTGGGAGCAGTTTACCGACCGGGCGATTCAATTGTTAAATGAACGGCGCGAGGGGCTGGCCTTTTTATTATGGGGCAGTTACGCGCAGAAGAAGGGTGAGTTTATTGACCGGCAGAAACATTTGGTATTGGAAGCGCCGCATCCCTCGCCGCTCTCGGCACACCGTGGTTTCTTCGGCAACCGGCATTTTTCCCAGGCGAACGATTATCTGGCTAAACAAGGGCAAACCCCGATTGATTGGCAACTGCCCCCGTTAAGCCAATTGCAGAATGCTGGTTAATAATCCTAATTCAGCTGATTTTTCTAGTCAAAATATTAGGGGAGTGGTTAATTTAAGTTGTTAGTTATCAGTTATTAGTTAACTCGGCGTCTCCGGAATTATATTGGTGTGAGATATGAAATATCTAGTTGTTTTATTGAATCATTTAGATTGGATTATCGAATTGTTTTGTGGGGTTTATCTTTTGCTTGTGATATATAGGGTTTTACCCAGAAAGCCGAAAGACCCGAAGGCAATAGATTTATGGCTTAAGAAATACGGAACATTAATGAAAATATTTGCTTTATTTCTGATAATACTTGGAATACTTCATTTTTTAAAGCAGTGTTTCGATATAAAGATAATTCCTTAAAAAAGAAGAAACTATGAAACAAACTTATTGTTGCGCTAATTTTCGGAAATACGTAAAAAAGAATAAGATAAAGCGGATTAAAAGCAAGCGTAGCTTTTCATTATGGGCTGTTCCCAAAGCATTTGAATTATATCACTGCCCGTTTTGTGGAAAGTATAACGGGAAAGGTGATATCCATATTGATTTCGTGGCATTGCCTGTAAAGCAAAGGGAAGATGCTTTAAAGAAACTAAAACCTTTCCTCAAGACTAAAAAAGGGAAATATTGCTGTGGTAGATTTAAGGATGCGGTAAAGGAAGAAGAATTTATCTCTGCATATAGGTATGGGAAAGGTATTGAGGAAACCTCATGGGTTATCCCGGGATTTTATCATTTATATTTCTGTCCGTTTTGCGGAACTTATATCAAAGGACGCGGTTATGGCGTCCCTCCCGAACCATACAAAAAGGCTGACAGAGAAAAGCTAATAACGTTTGTTTCGTAAAGGATGGCGGAACCGTCTCTGATTCCCTAAAGCATAATAAAAAGTTGCTGTGTCACTGGATATTAAGATATGGATGCTAAAAAAGAGGTTAAAATTACTGATATAGATAAATACTTCCAGGAGTGGTTAGAACAATATATCAAGTGTTACGCAATTGGGCTTACAAAAATACAAAGCAACAAGAATATATCTGATTCGGTTTTGCTAGGCTCCGGCACTTTAATTAAAACACAGAATACTTATGGCATTCTTACTGCTCAACACGTAGCGGCCACCCTTAAAGATTCTAATGAATTAGGCCTTATTATATCAGAAATTGAGCATCGTCATATTGTTTTTATAAAGGATATTCTTGAAGTTGCTAAACCACTTGATTTATCAGATTATTCCCAAGGGCCTGATTTAGCGGTTATAATTTTACCACCAGAGGCAATCGGTACATTAAAAGCAAAAAAATCATTCTTTGATATATCCTATAAACGAGAAAAAAGGCTAAAAGAAGCCGTAAATTATGAAGAAGGAGTATGGTTTATTTGTGGTTTTCCTGAGGAGTATACAAAAAAAGTATCTTCAACGCAGGGATATAATTATGCAAAAGAGTTTTATTGTATATGTGGCGAAACCCCTATACACCCAATACAAAAAGAACATATTAATGGTGATTATGATTTTGTAGAAGGCGGGGTTAATTATAATGTTGATAAAACATTACCTGGTAGTTGGTGTGGTATAAGCGGTGGTGGATTATGGCATTTGTTACTTAAAGAACAAGAAAACGGGTCTATTAATGTTGATGACACTATTTTGTCTGGCGTGATTTTCTATCAAACAGAAAAGAAAGAAAATAAGCGTTATATTAAGTGTCATGGTCACTATAGTATTTACGAAAAGGTCTATAAAGCAATAATACAAAAGTATTCCGATGGATAATGTCTACTACATCTCACTCTCTTATCCACTCCCTGCCATGGGGTAGGATAGTGGGTGCCGGACTCATAGATACAGAGTACTATCCGGTAGGATACGGGATACTCTGGGGATATTACAGCTATACAGACGGCGTATCCCTGCATCACCGGATACCTATCCCAAGATTACAGAGTATATATCCTATGATTAGTAATGCCATATCCGTAGATGGCTAATGGCGTATCCCAAGATTACTAAGTATGTATCTGTAGATGACTAATACCGTATCCTGATATTACAGGGTACATATCTATGGATTAGTGACGGCATATCCGTAGATAACAGGATACCTATCCCTATATTACTAATAGTGTATCCGTAGATAACCCATAGCCTATCCCAATACTACTAACGGGATATCCGTAGATTACAGAGTATATAGGGGTAGATATGGAGTAGGGTAGGAGTGGGGTATCCCCACCCCCAAAAAAGCCAACTGCACCAAAAAGGCAGTTTTAACGCAATATAACGAGGATTCAGCCTGTTTTTGGATTTATTCAGATTTTTCACTGCACCAAAAACTCACTTTTGTGTGCACTTAACTGCACCAAAAACCATGTTTTTTGGGTATTTTGTAAGCTGATTAAGCAGATTTAGCTGATTAACCCTTTGTCCTCTGATAAATCTGTGTAATCTGTGGCTTATATTGAGAATGGCATCAAATATACCTGCCTCGCCGGCAAGGCGGGTGCATTTTTATACCCATAGTTCCCTTTTTCAGTTGACAAAGTTCCCTTTTTGAGTTGACAAAGTATCGTGCTACAGTTGGCGCCCATTAGGAATAATGGTTATTTCCGTCCCCTTAAATTAGGCGTGGCGGTTGGAAGATATTATCTGCGTAGAGTAGAAAAGATTAGCCACAGAGGCACAGAGAACACAGAGGGGATTATTTGGTTTCTTCTAGGCCGAATTTAAAGAATTCGTAAATATCGTCTAAGGCATGTGACCATTGGAGATTAAAATAACCTCCGGAAGTTGTGAGTTTTTTAATATTTGAGCCGTCAGCATTCATCGTGTAAATATTACAAGCGATTCTTTCATTAGTCTCTTTGTTTATTACTTCTCTTGAAGAAGTGAAAGCTATTTTAGTCCCGTCCGGGCTCCATGTCGGTGAAGAATCGGTTCCACTATCCGTTAATTTCGTTATTTTTTTAGTGGCGACGTTTAATATATAAATATTTCCTTCTAGATGATGCCAGTCCGGAAAACCAGTAATGCCCGGCATAGCGGAAATATCTTTTTCTTTTCCGCAGACAAAGGCGATTTTGGAGCCGTCCGGATTCCAGGCAGGGTAAAATAGGCTTTTAAGTTCGTCGTTGCTTTCCAATAATAATTCCTCCTTACCCCAATTTAAGCCGGCTTTGTTTAGACGGAATTTATCCAGATTGCTGAAATATGAAACATAAACAAATTCATCACGGTTTCGGTTCCATGATAAAAAGTATTTTTCTGGTGTCATATCAGCGGAGGATAATATTTGTTCACGCATTATCTCCTCTTTTTCAGCTAAATCTAATTTTTGAATCTCTCGTTCCATAATAAATATAATATGGCTTTCTTCATGCGGAGACCAGGCAAGATAACTTATCTTTTCCATAAAACCTTTTTTCCTAATGACTTCTTTATTAGAACCATTTATATCCATACAAGAGATTTCATAATCATGTAAATCTTCTTTTTTCGTAACAAAGGCGATTTTAGTGGCTTTGCCGTTCCAGACCGGCGAGAAGTGTTCGTAACCGTCATCTGTCAGCTTTTTTTCGCTGCCATCAAGGTTTACCAGATAGATATCATTTTCCATGCCTGCGGTACATAGGATGCCCGGTGTGCCGATAAGTGGGTAGAAACTTTTTAATAGAAGCTTTAATCTGTTCTTGATTTCCGGATTATCCTTTTGTAAATATTGCTTGACGGTTAGCGCTAATGATTGCAATTCTTTTTTTATATCAGGTGAGTGATTAGAGCGATATTGCTTAATTAGGTTTTTCCCATAGGCTTGCAGGGCTTCCTGCGCCTTTTCCCGCGTTTCCCAATCGTCGCTTCCGAGCTGGGAGATTAGTAGTGAGTAGTCAGTAGTGAGGGGTGAGGATTTAATTTCTTCGCTATCTACTCGATGCTCGCTACTCGGTGCTGGTTCTGTCGTGCCGCATCCAATCACCCCGACCAGCATTAATAAAGCTGATATGATTTTTATTCCTGTTCCCATGGCTTCCTTATTATAATTTGTTATATTTTAATTTAAAATCCCTGTTAAGTCAAGCGGTTTTTGGGGTTATCGTTTGTCACGGTGGGGACCGGACAACTGATTACCCACGCACCACCATGGGGTGCGGGTTTTACTGCTTGAAGGTGATGGTTATTTCCCGCTCTTCTTCCCGCGCGATGCGGTTCACGAATTCGCGGAATTCCTTGTAGTCCTTTGCCGGGATGCGCCTGGTTTTAAGCGTTATCTTTTCCGTAAATACAATCCGCTCATTATCACCTTCGTTCGCGGCTGGCGTGATTTCATACGTAATCTTAAATGTCCCGAATTTGGTCGCCAGCTCCACTTTTCCCGGAAGCGATTTTACCTGGGCATCCAAAGGCAGGATGAATTCATTGCGGATGGAATCCTCATAAGGGAATTTGTTAATCGGCAATAATAAATCAAACTTCCTTTCCGATAGGGCAGTCAGCCCGTAAAGCCCCTGCGGAGCGATGGGTAAATCCCGCCCTGTTTTAGGAGGGAAGAGAACCGCTTTAAAAGATAAATCCTTGGTGCCTTCTTTTGCCCCATTCTGCCGAAGGTCCCCATTATCGGGTGTCCCCGAAGCAAAGCGGAGCGGGGCCTGGGCTAATTTCGGGATATTCGCATCAACCGTAACCGAAGGAGGGGTTTCCAGTTCACCCAGAGCAGATGTCTTTACCGAATTCACCGTGGTCCCGCCGTAAAGGTTGCCCAGCATTCTTTCCATTATCAGGCTGCTTTTAGCCGGGTTAAAGAAATAATACCTTATCTCGCCCCCTCGCTCGCCTTTAAAGAGCATCTTCATATTAAGCCGCGCATTGCCTTTTTTGTCAAGCCGGATGGTGTTAATTTCTCTGCGGCTGTTATCTTCCGGGGCTAACGGAGGTATTTCTTTTATCGCGCCGCCGGTTTCATTCAAGACCAGTACCTTGGAATCCGTATCCGCTGCCGGGACCGTGCCCATGGCGTTAAAGACGGCTGTTCCATCCAGCCAGAGTTCCTGCCCGTTTTCAAGCTGGACGTAAGAGATGCAGTGGTTAAAATGTTCCACCATGGGGAGTGTTAGGTCATCTTTGCCTTTCGATTCTTCGGCGTAAATCAAAACCGGGTAGGCGGTTATTCCCATATCGTTCAGAAAGACGTTAATCATGGTTGCTTTGTCTTTGCAATCGCCGAAGCGCCGGGCGAATATGGTAGAGGCGCGGTAGGGCTTCCAGCCGTGGATTCCGTATTCCCAGGCGACGTATCTTATTTCGCTTATGACATAGGTATAAACCACCCAGATTTTCGCCTCAATTGGTGCGTTCGGCTTGATATAGGGTTTAAGGGTATCGCGCATTTCATCCGTTATATCATACTGCCGTTTTATCAGGTTCCAATACCATTTGCCGAATTCTTTCCAGCCTTTTTCACCGGCCGGGTAAGAAGAAACCTCCAGGCGCGGCGCGGTTTCTTCCAATGGCGGCATCAAAGGCTCGGGTGTAAATCCGGAGAGGTTAGTAAGTTCCCATAGGTAGATGGTCTTGCCTTCTTCCTTAATGATTTTCGATTGATTTTCCGGCAGGGGTGAATTTTTCAAGTTAAAGTAAATGGGTTTATCCGGCGGGGCAATCAGTATGTAGCCTGCCTTATAAGCCGGGTTGGTTTTGGTGAAATAAAAAGAATCGCCGAAGTAATCTCCGAAAAACCCCACCTGGGTATCATCGCGGCGGTATTCCAAATCTATAAGGGCATTTTCTTCCAGCGGCGGCAAATCCATGGCGTATCCGCCCTGGTAGGTCGCATCAGCGCGCCGTCCATCCGGATAAATCACCCGTGCAGTGAGCATCTTGATTCTTTGCCGTTCGGGATTGTAGGAAAGCGTGACTTTCTGGAAATCCTTGATGCCTTTTTCGTTGAGTATCCGGATAATCTGGTGGATATATTTACGGCAGGTGCCGTCTTTGTTAATCTTGTTTACGGATTGGTTAAGGAGGAAATATGCGGAGCCTTCCAGATCCGTTGGTTTTTCTTTGGATTGTTCCCGCTCTTGGAGGATGGTTTCCAGCCCAATCTTATAAGGCGTTTCGAAAGATTCTGATGAGCTTTCCACCCATTCCATATAGCGTTGTAACCACAGGTAATTCGGGTTTACCAGGAGCGCCTTTGCCCAGGAAACCCTGGCTTCGTCAATATTGCCGAGCTGCCGGAGATATTGCCCCTCCAGCCCAAGCGCGAGGTAATTATCCGGGCAAAGCTCCAAGGCCTTCCTGGTTTCCTTGAGTGCTTTTTCATTATCATTCAAGCCTTCCATTATTTTGGCGCGCGCTATATAGGATTCAACCGGGGATAAGCCCAGCCAGATGGAAACATCGTGCAGTTGTAAAGCCTGTGCCAAGTGTCCCCTTTTTACCAGGATATCAATCATGCCGTTCCGGGCTATGAAATCGGTGTAATCCACGTTCCGTAGGATATGCTGGTAGATAAGGAAAGCCTCATCCAGACGGTTGGTATTTAAAAGCCAGAGGGCGTAATCGTATTGGAGCGGAAGGTAATCCGGATTTTTCACGGATAATGATTTCAGGTTGGAGAGCTTTTCGTTTTCAAATCTTTTCGCCTCGAACCATTTTATTTCCAGGTGCCTGGCTGGTGTAAAATCAGGATTTACCTTTACCGCGCGGTCGAGGTAATCGCGTGTCTTAGTGAGGTTCTTCATGGAGTAAAAATAATATTCGGCAAGGCCGGTAAGCGCCTGGAGGTGTTCTGGTGAGAGTCCCACGGTCATTTCCATGAGTTCCCGGTAGGCGTTTTCATCCTTTTCCGAGGGCGAAAGCGTTTCATCCTTAAGCGATTTCGCCAGGTAGTAATAATAATATGCCTGGTTTAAAGAAGCGCGGGCGGTATGGAGAAACGCTTCCCTTTCCGCCGGTTTGTGCCGGTCAGAATCCGAGCGCGCCTGGTGTATGATGCCGGCATAGAAAGAATAACCGGCCTTTTCCGGGTAGCGCCGGGAGATTTTTTCCAGGTATTCCAGGGCGCTTTCCGTTAAACGCGGTTTCTTGCGGGTGGGATTTTCCGGCAGTAGAATATCCTTTATTTCTTCCTCGCGCGAGGCGTATTTTAAGCCTGTTAACGGTGCTCCATCCGCAGAGGTTATCCTTAAGCGGAAACCGCGCCCGTAACCGGTGGAAGAGGCTTTTACCAGTATTTCATTCCATCCTTTTTCGAGTGTTCCCGCGGCAATATTCTGGTCAAGTGTGGCGCGTGCACGCTGGATATCATTGTAATACAATAAAGTTTCGTTAAGCCAGAGCTTGATTCCTTCCTCGCAGGCAATCCGGAAATTTACCGGCCTGGTTTCTTCGGAAAAGACGTAGGTGAGCGCATAGGCAATGTAATTATCGTTCGGGCTCAAATAATTTGAAAGGTTCATATAACCGCCTGAAATATCGTTTAGGGATATATGGCGCCAGGAGACGCTCTTTTTCCTGCCGTCGTAGCTTGCATTTAAGTCTATGGCGTTTTCCGGCTGGTAGGGTGTGTTGAAGCCGGAGCCGTTTTCGTTATCAAAGGGGCCGATAACCTGCCAACTGTTGACAAAGCCGAGTTCAGAGAATTTTTCCCTGCCTTGGGCGGTGTCGTTGGTTTTGCAGCATAAGATAGCGAGGTAATATTTTACCCAGGAGGAAAATTCCGGCAGGGTCTGGTATTTTTCAACTTTGGAGAGGAGTTTTACGGCGTCTTTGAACCGGTAATTTTCCGAATAAAGCCCGACCAGTTTATGGAGGTATGCCTCGCTTATTGCCGTATAGAGTTTCTTGTCGTCGCCTTTTACTATTTCCTGTTCCTTTAACAATTCCATCAATGCCTGGCTAAGGTAATCGATTGATTCCTCAAAATCGCCCCGGCTTTCGGCAGCCAGGATCTTTTCATCCGTTTTATTTAGGAAGGAAAGCGTGTTGTCGGATTGCGGCCAGGACGGCGAGAGACAGATTAAGAAGAGGAAGACAATCGCTAATTTGATGTTTTTAAGGCGCATGGTTATTTCCCCAATCCTTTAAACCTTCCCATGAGCTTGCCCATTTTCCCGGCGTTGCCCATGTCTTTCATCATTTTCTGCATTTCCCTGAATTGCTTGAGGAGGCTGTTGACCTGGGCGACCGAGGTGCCGGAGCCGCGGGCAATGCGCGCTCTCCGGGAGCCGCTGATGATTTCCGGGTTATTACGCTCTTCTTTAGTCATGGATTGGACAATCGCCTCGACCCGTTTCATCTCTTTATCGTCTATTTGGTTGACCGCGCCGCCCATTCCGGGAATCATTGCCAGGAGGTCTTTTAACGGTCCCATTTTCTTTATCTGCTGGAGCTGGTCGAGGAAATCCTGCAAGGTTAATTCCTGCTTCCGGATTTTTTCCTCAAGCTCCTTGGCGCGTTCCATATCCACGTTTGCCTGGGCTTTTTCAACCAGAGTGACGATATCGCCCATCCCGAGTATCCTGGAAGCCATGCGGTCCGGGTGGAATTCCTCAAAGTTATCCATTTTCTCTCCGATGCCGACGAATTTAATCGGCTTGCCGGTAACGGCCTTGACGGAAAGCGCCGCGCCGCCACGCGCATCACCATCCAGCTTGGTTAATATGATTCCGTTAAGTGAGAGCTGTTTATCGAATTCCGCCGCGCTTTTAACCGCGTCCTGGCCGGTCATGGCATCGGATACCAGGAAGATATTATTAGGCTTTATGCGGACGGCGATTTGCTTGAGTTCATCCATCAGTTCTTTATCTATATGGAGCCGGCCGGCGGTATCTACGATGACCGTATCGCGGTTGGTTTCCCTGGCGGTATTGACGGCTTTTTCACAGAGTTTCGGAGGGAAACCGCCGGGCTCGGAATAAACCGGCAACTTTAACTGGGCGCCGAGTGTTTTAATCTGTTCGATAGCGGCCGGGCGCTGGATATCCGCCGCGACGAGGAGCGGGGTCTTTCCTTTTTTTACCAGATACTGTGCGAGTTTCGCGCAGGTGGTGGTCTTGCCGGAGCCCTGTAGCCCCGCCATCATGATTATGGTCGGTCCCGCAGGATTAAAGTTTATGGAATAATCCGGAGGGCCCATGAGGCGCGCCATTTCATCATAGACTATTTTAACTATCTGCTGGCCTGGGGAAATGCTCTGGATGACTTCCTGCCCGACGGCACGTTTGGTTACGGCATCTATAAAATCCTTGGCTACCTTGTAATTGACATCGGCTTCCAGAAGCGCCATGCGCACTTCGCGCATACCATCCTGGATATTTTTTTCGGTTAGTTTTCCCCGGCCGGTGAGTTTGCGGAATGTTGCTTGGAGTTTTTCGGTAATTGATTCAAACATATAGGCAGCCGTCCCGATGATTCGGGATTAAATCACTTTTTGTTTTCTTGTTCCTGAGGTGCCGGAGGAGGCATCATGTTGTTTACCAGGGCTTTTATTTCCGCCCGCCATTTTTCGTTGAAGTCATCGCTTCGCTTGGTCATCCATTCGTTTTCCAGGGACGGCTTCTGGGTATCAAAATCTTCACCGGCCGGCGGGCGTTTGGCATTTACCTGGACCAGGTAATAAATGCCTTTGCTTTCTATAATCGTATAATCGCCTGTTTCCATCAGCAGGGCTTTATCCAGGAAGTATGCGTCTATTTCTTCGTGCTCCGGTACGACCTGGTCTCTTTTCACCCAGGAAGACTTGTTTGTCGGCGTGCCTTTGGCTTTTAAGATATCTTCAAAGAGCCGTATTTTGATTTCTGTTTCAATCTTCTTTTTTTCCTCGTCTGTTTTGCCTGTAATAGCTGAAGATTCTTCCGTAAAAGACGAGGTGATTTTAGTCTGCAGTTCCTTGCAATCGTTTTCCGCCGCCTGTTTTGATTTCATCTTTACAATGTCGCGGGTGACTTTTTCTTTGATGGCCATGGTAAAAGGCGGGTTGTAGGTGACTTTCTTTTCCAGCACTTTAAAGATAAGCTGTCCTTTGCCGCAATCTACCGGGTCGGAGATGATGTCTTTCTCGAAAGCGAAGACCTGCTCGGCAAAAGCCGGTGAACCGCCCATGGTTTCGGTGATTTCGTTAACGCGGTCCTGGCTGAAAAAGCCGGTCTTTTCGTAGGACAGGCCGAATTCCTTGGCGATAGCCTCCAGGTCAACCGGTTTTTGCTTGATTAAGAGGATATCGATACGCTGTTTGATTTCCGATATTTTATCTATAGCCGCCCCTTTGGCTTCGAGTTCTTTCCACTTGGATTTTATTTCATCCTGGACTTCTTCGAATTTTTTATGGGTTATGGTCGGAGTGATTGGGGTTGAATCGGTTATCTTGAATTCATCAAGGTTTTTATCGTAATAGTTTTTGATTTCTTCGGGCGTCGGTTCGCGGACGGTTTCTTTAAGCTTAGTATAATCGGCGATGACGTATTCCGCCTGGATTTTATCCGGCACGACGTAAGTGGGCATATTATCCCTGAAATACTTTTCCAGTTCCTCGGGTGATTCTATCTTGACTTTGGATTTGTAATCATCCGGGTCAAATGCCGCCCATTTAATTTTCGCCTCTTCGTTATTCAGGATATACTGGCTGAAAAGGTCCTGAAGCGAGGGGAATTCGCCTTCCTGGCGGAAGCCGGAGAGCTTCAAGGCTTTTATCCATTCTTCGATCGTCTTTTCGAAGCCGGCCTGGGTTAATTGTATTTCGCGGTCGACGGAAAAGCGGTAATAATCAATGCTGAACTGGTTGGTGTTCGGGTCGCGGAAAAACGGCAGCCCGGAAGATATAAAACCCTGTATTTCTTCATCAGAGACCTGGATGCCGAGCCTGTCCGCCGTTGCAGCCAGGACGGCGATTGTTTTGGCAAGGCTTTCAGAATATTTATTCGGTTTATCATTCCACCATTCTTCATAATCTGCAAGATTAAACGGCGCGATATTAAGCATGGTAAATGCTTTTTGAAAGTATGCTTCCTGCCAGCTTTTATATTGCCGTTTTATGCTTTCTTCTCCGTCTTTTTGCTCATCCCACCATTTTTGGAACCTGGTCTCGCTGAAATGGGGCGCTCTTGCAAACATGTAAGGGTTTCTGGAAATATAGCCGGAGATATATCTGTTAAGATTATACCACCGGATTTCAATGCTTTTAAGTTCGCTTTCGGATATTTCTCTGCCGTAGATGGTGCCGGGCGGATTTTCATCCTGTCCGGCCATGTTTATAAGCTGGGGCGAGATGCCGAATGCCAGGGCGGTTACGATTGCCAGGATAATAAACGCCTTGCGTTCGTGCTTCTGGAAGAACTTTCGGAAATCTCTTAACATAAGAAGAGCATAGTATCAGTTTTTTAGGCTATGTCAAGAAAATCATTACAGGATAACTTTAATGTGATTTTCAGTAGTGAGCATTAAAACTCACCGCAAGATTATTGACGTGCTAAAATGAGAAAGGAGCGTTCCCCCGGCTTTATGTCGGGGGAACGCTCCTTAAGTTGAATGGGTTTATACGACTCCCTGGGCGAGCATGGAATCCGCTACCTTGACGAAACCGGCGATATTGGCGCCTTTCACGTAATTGGTGAAGTCGTTTTCCTTGCCGTATTTCAGGCACTGTTCGTGAATGGCAATCATAATCCCGTGCAGTTTTTCGTCGACTTCCTCACGTGTCCAGCTCAAACGCAGGCTGTTTTGGGACATTTCCAGTCCGCTGGTTGCTACGCCGCCCGCATTGGCCGCTTTGCCCGGCCCATAAAGAATCTTTGCTTTGAGGTATACGTCAATCGCTTGCGGTGAAGAAGGCATATTGGCGCCTTCTGAAACGCAGATGCAGCCGTTTTTGACGAGTGTTTTGGCATCGTTGCCGTCCACTTCGTTTTGGGTGGCGCAGGGTAATGCCACATCGCACTTGATTCCCCATGGACGTTTTCCCGGCAGGAATTTGCAGCCGTATTTGGAAGCGTATTCTTTAATCCGGCCTCTTTTTTCGTTTTTAAGCTCCAATACATAGGCGAGTTTCTTTTCGTCAATGCCTTTCGGGTCGTAAACCGTGCCTTCGGAATCCGAAAGGGTGACAACCTTGGCGCCCATCTGGTTGGCTTTTTCCACGGCGTATTGGGCAACGTTGCCTGAACCGGAAATGGTCACCACTTTGCCTTCCATCGATTCATCGCGTGTCTTGAGCATTTCCTCGGCGAAATAGAGTGTGCCGTAACCGGTGGCTTCGGGTCTGATTAAACTGCCGCCCCAGCTCCTGCCTTTACCGGTCAGGACTCCGGTGAATTCGTTGCGCAGTTTCTTGTATTGCCCGAAGAGGAATCCGATTTCGCGTCCACCCACGCCGATATCACCTGCAGGGACATCCGTATCCGCACCGATATGGCGGAACAGTTCGCTCATAAACGACTGGCAGAACTTCATTACTTCATTATCTGATTTGCCTTTGGGGTCGAAATCAGAGCCGCCCTTGCCGCCGCCCATGGGGAGCGTGGTCAGGGAGTTTTTGAAGACCTGTTCGAATGCCAGGAATTTTAAGATGCCGAGGTTGACTGATGGATGAAACCGTAAGCCGCCTTTGTAAGGGCCGATAGCACTGTTCATCTCGATTCGGAAACCGCGGTTGACCTGTATTTCGCCTTTGTCATCAAGCCACGGCACGCGGAACATGAGCGTTC
This sequence comes from Planctomycetota bacterium, assembly GCA_016207825.1. Lineage (NCBI taxonomy): Bacteria > Pseudomonadati > Planctomycetota > Planctomycetota bacterium. The sequence continues at coordinate 26,230 of JACQZI010000008.1, forward strand.
TTTCCGGTTCCGCAATCCTTTCCAGGATTTTCGCTTGTTTATATTTGGGGTTCTTTTCGATGAAGGGCATCAGGGAATGAGCCACTTCATACACCGCCTGGTGGAATTCCTTTTCCCCGGGGTTTTTGGCGATGATTTTGTCCATGAACTCCGCTACGCTGTTCTTGGCCATTGCTTTTCTCCTTTCTTTTAAAGCACATGATGTAAACTATTTAACTTGCCCTTTCCCCTCGCCCGGGTAAGAGCTTGCCTTTTAACGCACTGGTTTCGTTACATCTGTAACATACTATCAAAGAGCAACAAACCTATGATATAGGAATTTTTAATATAATTCGGGAATGGGTTAAGGTCAAGTAAAACAGGGAAAAATCGGGCTATGACCGCTGTAATGTGGCTAGATTTATGTATCAAACCTCTTTTAAGACGGTTTGTAAAAATGTTTTGTCTCCGGATTGCAAATTATTTTGTAAATACCAAATTTTATGGTATACTGTCAGCCAAACTTTAAAAATAAGCTATATGAAGATACTCTTGATTTCCCCGAGCATAGCGCCCGACATAAAAACACCCGGCGGTTTGATGATACCGCAGTTATCCTTACATATATTGGAGGGGCTTACGCCCCCGGAGTATAATGTAAAAATGCTGGAAGAAGAAACCACTGATATAAACCTTGATGAGGAATGCGACCTGGTGGGGATAAGCTGCATGACGGCAAATGCCCCCAGGGCATATAATCTTGCCCGGGAATTCAGGAAGCGTGGTAAAAAGGTGGTTTTGGGAGGCGTTCATCCGACGCTTTTGCCTGATGAGGCGCTTGGCTATGCCGATTCGGTTGTTATCGGTGAGGCAGAAGGCGTTTGGGAAGAGGTGCTGAAGGATTTCAAGAACGGCCGTTTGCAAAAGACATATCATCATCCAAAACCCACTCTGGAGCGATATATCCCGCTTAAGTACAGGAAAGAAACCAAGAAGCGATTGTTTAACGTCATTCCGGTAATGACCACACGGGGGTGTCCCTATAGTTGTGAGTTTTGCTGCGTTTCCGATATATTCGGGAAGGAAATCCGGCATGCGCCCGTAAAGAATGTCGTCCGCGATATCGAAGATTCCAAAGGCAAGATTTATATATTCCTTGATGATAATATCATAGGAAAGCCCAATTATGCCAAAGAACTTTTCAGGGCGATAAAGTCTTATAAAATCAAGTGGGTTGGACAGGCGTCTATTTCCTTTGTCCATGATACGGAGCTTATGAAACTGGCGGCGGAAAGCGGATGTGCCGCCTTGTTTTTTGGGTTGGAGAGCGTTTCTGAAACACAATTAAAATCGATGCGCAAATCAATCAAGGAAATAAAGGGGATAGAAAATGCCATAAAGACCATAAAAGGATTCGGCATCCATTTCCACGCGTCCATGGTATTCGGTTTTGACAGCGATACGAAAGCGATATTCCAGGAAACGCTTAACTTCCTGGAAAGGAATAAAATCGGGACGGCTTCTTTTAACGTCTTAACGCCTTACCCCGGAACGCGGACATATGAGAAACTGAAGAGCGAAGGGCGTTTACTTACTATGGACTGGAAATATTATGATCATTCCACCGTTGTTTTTAAGCCGAAGAATATGACTCCTTATGAGCTCCAGACCGGAGCAATGTGGGTTAAAAAAGAGTTTACAAGGACGTCTTCGGTATTAAGAAGGTTTTCGGGAAACCTGTCCCATCCCATTTTATATCTTGCCATGAATCTCGGCATCAGGAAAAACGTCAGGACGGATGCGGAAAGGCTGCCAGAGTTGGCATCGAAACTGTTCGGGGCTAAAATAGGGCTGTAGCTTTTCGTTGACATTTTAAGGGCTATTTATTAAAATAAAAGCACAAGTTCAGTAAGATTGTTTCACACATTGAGAATTGTAAATAAAAAAGGAGAAAAGTATATGAGGAAATTAACACTGCTGTTAATGGTAAGCATCGGGGCAGTTCTAATGTCCTTATCGGTAAAGACCGTTTATTTGCATTCTGAAGGTGCTGACGCGGATGACAAGAAATTGGCATGCGACATGAAGCCCAACGAGATGGTTGTTTATTGCGAGAAGTGCACCAAGTTTTTAAAGTGTTACAGTTGCGCGCAGTGTAAGAAACAATTCGATAAGGAACAGAAAGAAAAGAAAAGCGAAGTAAGCGGCAAGCCCAGCTATATGTTTTTTGAGGATGAAGTGACTTTCGGAAAATGTCCGACCTGCAGCGGTAAACTGACTGCTACAGAACTATTGGACAAAAACGGAAAATGTATTCTGTGCGGAGATAAGCCCAAGAAGCAAAAAACCTGCATAAAAAGTGTTTATGCCTGTCTGGATCATTCTGAACAGGAATTCCTTTCAGCGGGTAAATGTTCCGTTGAAGTCAAGGATAAAGACGACAAGCCTAAGAAATGCGGCAAGGGCTTTGTGGTAAAATATATTAGCCGGGCTAAAATTGTGATGGCTTATATGTGCATATGCGGTGATTCACAACCGGTGGCCCCTCAAGCAAATACCAAGTGTGCAAAGTGCGGGGCGGATAATGCCAGCCGCACCGGAACACTGGTGTGCGAAAAGTCCAAAGAATTTCCCCATGTGAATCCAAAGGAATGGGAGAAAAAGAATAAATAAACCCGATAAGATTGGTAAAAAACACCCCGCTTCGGATTAGTTATCCGGGCGGGGTTTTTTATTGTGTAGCGGTCAATATTTTATTTGCCTCTACGGGATGACTCCTTGATAAGTTCCAGGGCAACTATTTCACGCTGTATCTGGTTTGTGCCTTCGTATATCTGGGTGATCTTGGCGTCCCGCATCATCTTTTCCACAGGATATTCCTTCATATAGCCGTATCCGCCGAAGACCTGGACCGCATCGGTCGTGACTTTCATGGCGACATCGGAGGTGAAATATTTTGCCATGGCAGAAAGCGCGCTCATATTGGGATGTTTGGCATCCACCGCGCGTGCTGCGGCGTAAACGAGTTGTTTGGCTGCCTGCACCTGGGTTGCCATATCCGCTAAGAGGAACTGCAATCCCTGGAAAGAGATGATTGGCTGCCCGAACTGTTTGCGTTCGCGCGCGTATTTGACGGCTTCTTCAAGGGCACCTTCGGCAATACCCAAAGCTTGGGCGGCTACGCCCGGGCGGGTATTGTCAAACGTGCGCATGGTGACGAAGAACCCCTGCCCTTCCTTGCCGAGCATCTGTGATTTGTGGACTTTGCAGTTTTCGAATACGAGTTCGCGTGTGGCTGAAGCGCGGATGCCCATTTTATTTTCTTTCTTGCCGAAGTTGAATCCGGGCATGCCTTTTTCCAGGATGAATGCGGTGGCGCCCCTGGGCCCTTTGGTTTTATCAGTAATGGCAACGACCGAATATGTTTCCGCTTCGCCTCCGTTAGTTATCCATTGTTTGGTGCCGTTAAGTAGGTAATAATCTCCGTCTTTGGTTGCCGTGGTTTTTATCCCGCCCGCGTCGCTTCCGGCATTGGGTTCGGTCAGTCCGAATGCGGCGAGCTTTTTCCCCGCGGCGATATCAGGCAGGTATTTCTTTTTCTGCTCGTCATTGCCGTAAAGGATGATAGGAAATGTGCCCAAGGCTGTCCCGGCATAACCGAGCGCGATGCCTGAGCAGACTTTGCTCAACTCTTCGGTAATGATGCACATATCCATCACTTTTCCGCCGGTGCCGCCGTATTCCTCAGGGATGAAGGCGCCGAAAAGACCGGCTTCTGCCAGCACTTTCATGATGGGCCAGGGGAATTCGCCGGTTTCGTCATACTTGGCGCGGACAGGTTTCATCTTTTCTTCGGCTATTTCGCGCGCCAACTGGCGCATGGCGACTTGTTCTTCTGTCAGGAAATCGTTTGTTTCAAACATAGTAACCTCCGTTAATTAGTTGATTAGTTAATTAAAAGATGGAGGAGTAAAATACACGAAATACGTAAAGATGGCAAGTTTTTTTGTAATTTTATTCCCACTCAATAGTAGAAGGTGGTTTGGAGGTGGTATCAAAGACGACCCTGTTGATACCGCGTACCTCGCTGGTGATGCGCGATGAGATGGTGGTAATGAGTTCGTAGGGGAGCCTTGCCCAATCTGCGGTCATTCCGTCCGTGGATTCGACCGCCCTGATAACGGCCGTGTTTTCGTATGTGCGTTCGTCGCCCATCACGCCGACCGAGCTTATCGGCAAGAGCACGGCAAAGTATTGCCAGAGGCGCCTAATTGGGGATCCGCTGGATAGGCAGATGTCATTCCAACAACTCCGTTCGATTTCTTCCCGGACGATGGCATCGGCTTTTCTCAAGACTGCTAGTCTTTCCGCGGTGACCTCGCCGACAATCCTGACGCCTAGGCCGGGGCCGGGGAACGGTTGCCGGTTGATTATGCGTTTGGGGAAGCTTAAGACACGGGCGATTTCCCTGACTTCGTCTTTGAACAAGTATTTCAATGGTTCAATCAGTTTGAATGGCATGTTTTTCGGGAGGCCTCCGACATTGTGATGGCTTTTTATCTTGGCAGTCGGTCCTCCCCAGGCAGAGACGCTTTCTATTACGTCCGGATAAAGCGTGCCTTGGACGAGGTAATCGACTTTGCCGAGCTTTTTGGCCATCCGGTTGAATACGGAGATGAATTCATGCCCGATGATATGCCGCTTTTTCTCAGGGTCGGTCACGCCCTTAAGTTTCGTGACGAAGCTTTTAACCGCGTCAACCACGATAAGCTTAAGCTTAAAATGGCGGGCGATATTATTTTTGACTTCTTCTTTCTCATCCTGCCTTAGGAGGCCGTTATCCACAAAGATGCAGGTGAGGTTTTTGCCGATAGCTTTATTGATTAATACCGCGGCGACGGATGAGTCAATTCCTCCTGACAAACCGCAGACAACTTTCTTATTACCGACTTCTTTTCTAACTTTTGTAATCGTTTCCTTGGCATAGGATTCCATCCGCCAGTTGCCGGAGCATTTACATATATTATATAGGAAGTTCTTGAATACTTTTTTACCGAGCGGAGTATGGGTGACTTCCGGGTGGAACTGGACGCCCCAGAAGGGGAGTTTCCTATGGCAGGCGGCGGCATAAGGCGAATTGGCGGTGCGGGCTATGGTTTTAAAGTCCAAAGACATTTTGCTTACTTGGTCGCCGTGGCTCATCCAGACTGTCATTTCATTTGGCAATCCTTTTAAGAGGTCGGTTTTATCGGTTACCTTTAGATATGTTCTCCCGTATTCGCGCGATGGGGCGGATGACACTTTGCCGCCTAAGAGCAGCGCGCCAAGTTGCATTCCGTAGCAGATGCCTAAGACTGGCACGCCGGAAAAGAATATTTTCCTGTCTATCCGTGGAGCGCCCTTGGCATAGACGCTTGCCGGTCCTCCGGAAAGGATAATGCCTTTTAAGCCGGGGCACATTATTTTTTCAAGCGGGGCGTTAAAGGGGAGTATTTCGCAGTAGACATTATGCTCACGCACCCGCCGGGCAATCAGCTGGCTGTATTGCGCGCCGAAATCAAGGACAATTACTGTTTCCTGCATAAGAAGCCAATCTATTTTTCTTGAATAGTAGCAGGTTTTATATATAATTCCAACTATTATGTCAGTAAAAATCGGATTATTTTTCTTCCGCCACAGGCACCTGCTTTATGTGCCTTTCGTGCTGGTTATTTTCTTTTTTGATAAGCCGTATAATGCATTCATGAAACCGTATGAAGATCCGGCGGTAACATGGTCTGTCGGGGGCGGGCTGCTTTTGCTAGGCGTTATTTTGCGGTTTTTCGGAATCAGGTATTGCGGCAAGCGCACTGTTTATAAAAGGGAGGAAGGCAAATGGCTTACCCTGACCGGACCTTACAGCCATATGAGGAATCCGCTATATCACAGTAATTTATTAATCGGGTGCGGATTGATTGCAATCGGGAAACTTTTGTGGCTTATTCCTGTTTTTGTAGTGGTCGGTTATATTTATTACCACTTTGTGGTATTATACGAAGAATCACGTTTAAGCATGCAATTCGGCGAGAAATACGCCGATTTCTGTAAGAATGTCCCACGCTGGATTCCCCGCCTGACTGCTTACCGCGCCGGGGAAGGAGATGTAAAGCTCAATCCGTGGTCCGAGGTGTTCGGGGCGGAAAAATGGCGCTTCTTGGCGGTTGCCGTTATCGTTGGGCTGATTAGCTGCAAGGATTATTTTACTAAATAATGAATCTGAACCCCGATGTATTGTCGGTATAAAGCGGTTATAATAACATCTCCCTGTTTTGTATGGCGATGTCTAACAACCGCTAAAGGAGGATTATATGGCAGTTGCAAGAGTGACACAGATAGTGAGTTCATCCCCAAAAGGCATTAATGAGGCGATTGAAGAAGGCATGAAGAGGGCCTCCAAGACACTGCGCGGTATTACCGGATTGGAAGTAACCAAGATTAATGCCAAAGTGGAAAAAGGCAAAATCGTGGAATACCGTGTCCACATGAGCATTACATTTGTCCTGGAAGGATAAACCGGTTTAACTTGTTTATAATGGGGTAGCCTGCCGGTTAAGGCGGATAAAATCCATACTAAAATAACCTATGAAGATTCTTATCCTATCGGGAATGCTGGAGTACCGTGGTGTGGGGTTATATACCCTATACCTGGCGGAAGAACTGAAAAAGCGCGGGCATAATCTTCAAGTGGTCACTGCCGGCGGCAAGTTGGTGGATGAATTTAAATCACGTAAGATTCAGGTTAAAGAATACCCTTCTTTGCTTAAGACCGTTGACGGTTTGTTTTTCTGCGCGGAACTCGTTAAGGAGCTTAATAGTAACTATCCTGATATTATCCACATGCATTTTTCCCACAACCGTTTGGCCGGTTTAGCAGGTTCGCTGTCACAACGGATGAAACGGCCGTATCTGGTGACGGTTCCTAATATACAATTGCTTACCCGTAAGCTTAAGATAAACAAGAAGTGGATAAAAAATATAATTACAACCACGGAATCCGCACGGGAGCACCTGGTTAACGATTTGAAAACACCCAAAGAATTGATAGAGGTTATTTACGCCGGCATAGATTCCAGCCGGATTAAGTCGGTCGAGGTGCCGAAAGAGAAAAACGGGAAAAGGATTATCGGTATTATAGGTCCCCTGGAGAAATGGCGCGGGCACCAGTATTTCCTGGAAGCGGGTAAGTGGCTGGTGGAAAATAATTATGACGTCCAATTTTTAATTATCGGCGAGGGTTCGCTTGAAGACGAATTAAGGCGTATGGTTGTTAAGATGGGACTGCAGAAAAAAGCGGTATTTATCCCATCCATGGATTCATATTACCGGGTGTTGCCGATGGTGGATATCTTTGTTTTCCCGATACGCCGTATGGGTGTGGGTATAACCTTGCTGGAAGCCATGGCGCTGGAAAAACCGGTGATAGTTTCCGGCATAAGCGATATTTATACGCTGGTCAAAGACGGCGAGACCGGTTATTATATACCGCCGGATAACGCCGATGCCATAAAGGAAAAAATTATCCATATTTTCAATAACCAAGAAGAGGCTTTAAGGATAGGGCAGCAGGCGCGTATCTTTATTAAGGATAATTTTACCTCACAAAAGATGGCAGACCAGACAATAGAACTCTACGAAAAAGCATTGGAAAAGGTTAGCGTATAGGCTACGTCCGATTACTTTAGGTTAGTAACCCGCTCATAAAGTTTCCTGCAGATTTCATCCGGCGATTCATTCTCTCCCGGAATAATCGGCTTTCCGTAAATGACGCGGATGGGATAGCGCCGTTTCGGGAACTTGCTTGTCCTAGGCCAAGATTCAAACGCCCCCGTGATGCGCGCTGGTATAATCGGAACGCCGGCTTTGAGAGATATGGTGATTAAGCCCGGCTTAAACGGCCTGAGCGTTCCGTCAGAGGTGCGTGTGCCTTCCGGAAAGACGATAAACACTTTGCCTTCAGTGAGATAATCAATGGTTTTCCTGATGCCCTCCGAGTTAAACTTGCGCCGTTCCAAAGCCACGGCGTTAAGCGAACTGATTAAGGTTTTGAAAAACCAGTTGACTTCAAATAGTTCCTGCCGGGCAAGGAAATGAAGATGGCGCGGCGACCCGAAACCCAATATGGCCGGGTCCAGATAACTTTGGTGATTGGAGGCGATGATGGCGCCGCCTTTCTTCGGGATATTCCGGTTGCCGAAATATCTGGCGCCGTGGAAAATAAGCATCCAGCGCACGACAAAGATGCAGAACGTGTAAAATAAGTTATTCATTTGGGTCGCACGATTCTCGGGTTAGTTTTAATAATTTCGCCACCACCCCTTGGATTGAAAGCCTGGTCGTATCCACCCTAATGGCGCCTTTTGCCTTTCTTAACGGTGCGAGTTTCCTGGTCGTATCGCGCTTATCCCGCGCCTTTATTTCCTTCAATACTTTATCGTAGGAATCTTTTATCCCTTTTCCCTTTAGTTCTTTATAACGGCGCAGGGCACGCTCCTTTGCCGTGGCGTCAAGATAGAATTTAATCCGGGCATCCGGGAAAACTACGCTGCCCAAGTCCCTACCTTCGCCGACGATTGAATGGGTCTTTCCAATTCGGCGCTGTATCTTCAGCATGGCGCGCCTGACCAGAGGCAGTTCCGCAAATCGGTAAACATTATTGGTGATATGTGGTTTACGTATTTCCCTGGTCAGGTTTTTCCCATTAAGTAAAACCTCTTGGGAAGCTTTGCCTTCCTTAAACAATATGCGTATGGACTTTAAGAGCTTTGTCAGTCTTACAGCGTCATCGGCGGTGATTTTATTCTTTAACGCCCGGTAAGTTATGACGCGGTAAAGCGCGCCGGTATCAAGATAGTGGTAGCCTAATTTCTTTGCCAGTAATCTCGCCACCGTGCTTTTGCCTGTCCCTGCCGGGCCGTCTATGGTGATAATCATAGCCATATAGTATAATTAAAATTATTTCTAAGGCAAAATATTTGACAATATGTTATTAAAGCAAGTATATTAAATAACATGAGCGATATAGAAATCGTCCGCGGGTATATCGATAAGTTGAAAGCGTTAAAAACCGAAATCAGCAAGGTGATTGTAGGCAACCGCGAAGTGATTGACCAGGTTCTCGTTTCCGTTTTAGCCGGTGGCCACGTGCTTCTGGAAGGCGTGCCCGGAATCGGCAAGACGCTTCTCGTTAAAACTATAGCCAGATGCCTGAACCTCAAGTTCTCGCGGATACAGTTTACGCCCGACCTTATGCCGGCGGATATAACTGGTACGAACCTGGTGATTGAAAACGAAAAAGGGCAGAAGGTCTTCCAGTTCCAAAAAGGTCCGATATTCGGCAATATCATATTGGCGGATGAAATAAACCGCGCCACCCCGAAAACGCAATCCGCACTGCTTGAAGCGATGCAGGAAAACGCAGTGACCATTGCCGGCACGCGTTACCAGCTCGACCAGCCTTTCTTTGTGCTGGCGACCCAGAATCCGATAGAGATGGAAGGGACCTACCCTTTGCCGGAAGCACAGCTTGACCGCTTCTTCTTTAAGACGATTGTGGAAAACCCGCGCGTGGCGGATTTGGAAGAGATAATGACGCGCACGACCGGCGGGGCGGATATCGCCGTTCAAACGGTTTTTAAAGCAGAGGAAGTCTTGGCATTGAGGAAACTTATTCTCGAGGTGCCGGTGGCATCGCACCTCAAAAATTATATCGCCCGCCTGATTCAGTCAACGCATCCCGGCTCACCCGATGCCGTCGAATTGGTCAAGAAATATGTCCGTTACGGCTCAAGCCCGCGCGGGGCGCAGGCGATTGTCTTGGCCGGAAAAATCAATGCGCTAGTCGAAGGGCGTTACAACCTGGCAATGGACGATATCAAAAAAGTCGCCGTGCCGGCTTTACGGCACCGCCTGATACTTAATTTCGAAGGCGAAGCCAAAGCAGTGAAAACGGATAAGGTCATTATCGATTTGCTAGAACACACCAAGCCTTAAGTTATATGCGTCATTCCTGCTTACGCAGGAATCCAGCCTTCCGATATCCATCTTGTAATAGCCCCGATTTTGGCTGGGATGGATTCCCGCTTTCGTGGGAATGACAGGAAAATAATTCCAAGGTTTATAGATAATAGGAGTTAAGTAGCAGGAACTTCTTTTGCCGGCTTCCTGAAGAGATAAATAAGAAATGCTGTTGCGACAATAATCACGCCGAGGCTTATAAGCTGCGAGTCTGTCAAACCCAATAAAACACCGTCTTTATCGCCTCTCCAGAATTCAATGGTGAACCTGCCAGTGCTGTAGAGAAGCATTAATAAACCAAGGACTAATCCCTGACGGGGCTTCTTATTAAAAACTATTGCTAAGAAAGCAAAAAGCACGACGCAAAAGATAGCCTCAAATACCTGGGTCGGGTATACCGGCAGGCTGCAAAGCGCATCGGAAGAAATCAGGCGTTCGTTTAATTGATGGGCAAAAACTGGATTGTTTACCGGAAGTGAATCTGCCGTGGCGTTAAGGTTCGGAAAACAAATGCCCAATCTGCTCCCTTCTGCCAATTTGCCGAAACAGCAACCATTGAGGAGGCACCCGATTCTGCCGAAAGCGAGTCCCAAAGCAACGGATGGGGAAACGATATCAGCTATTTTCAGTATGCTTATCTTTTTCTTCCAGATATAGTACAAACTCGCAGGCGTTGCCAGTATCAGACCACCGTAAAAAACCAACCCGCCTTTCCAGATGGCGAAAAGTGAGAAGTCATAATCCGTGTGATTAAAAATGACCTGTATTATCCTGCCTAAAATGATTGCCGAGACGATTGAAAGCGGCAGTAACCAGGCAAAGCGGTTAAAAGTTATTTTCTTCTTTTTCCATATCATGATGGCAAAAGGGATGAACCAGCCGGTGATAACCCCGATAAGGCTTAAGTCACCGTCAAAGATGTTTAATATATTCCACGAGCCCTGATGAGTGAATTCAGAACTGAATATGATAATGTAGGCGATACGGGCGCCGATGATGCCGGCAATCATGGCGATGATGCCGAAATCGAAGATGATTTCCGGATTAAGCCCTTCCCTCTTGGCGCGCGCGCTTGCTACCCAGATGCCGGCCAGAAAACCGAGCATTATCATAAAGCCGTAGGAGTAGATGGGCAATCCTAAAATCGGTATTTTCCAAAGTTGTGGATACATAAATTATATAGTTACAGATTTCAGATTAGTTAACTTTAACTTATACCCTGTAACATCTCGGAGAGTATATCAAATCCCTATCTTAATGCAATAAAATAATTAGGATATTCCGCTTGACTTTTCCGTTTTACATGATAGTATATTATAAATCAGTAAAGCGTTAAAGGCACTATGGAAAATATTCTCATAACAATTTTTATAACAACAGCACTTATATGGAACATAGGGTATTTTTTCTTTATTTTTCCTGGAAGTGAAGAAGAAAGGAAAATTCAACTATTTCAATTGTCTCGTGTTTTGATAAGCTATAAAGCAAAAAGAAAGAGCAGTAGGTTTGATATGGCTATATATAGAATTTCTTTGGTAAATTTATATATTGCCGTATTATCTGGAGTTGCTTTAGTTATATTCTTGTGGTAATTTGAGTGATTTCATCCTCATTTTCCTAATCCCCTCCTCCCAAAAAAAATCCGCTCCCCGCCCGACAGGGCGAGGCTCGCCCTGATATATCGGGACGGCTGTGCTTCTGTGGTTATACCTAGTTATTACTTATCCAGCTCTTCCAGTTTCTTCAACTCCTCCGCCTTAATGGTGAATTCGTGTTCCTTTGCCGGGAACGCCTTGCTCCTGACTTCCTGCTTATAAGTCTTGAAGGCGTCCAGAAGGATGGGAGCGATATTGGCGTATTTTTTCACGAACTTAGGGGTGAAGCACTGGTATAAGCCGATGAGGTCGTGGACGATAATCAGCTGTCCATCGCATCCGGGGCCGCCGCCGATCCCGAAAACGAGGCAGGAGACATTCTTTTTTATGTGCATGGAGACCTTGGTCGGGACGCATTCCAGCAATATCCCCAAGACGCCGGCTTTTTCCAATGCCTTGGCGTCTTCCACCATTAGCCGCGCGGATTCGGCGCTTTTTCCCTGCACCTTGAATCCGCCCAGCATGGAGCTTGATTGCGGGGTCAGTCCGATATGCCCGATGACCGGGATTCCGGCATTGACAATTGCCTTGACTGTTTCTGCCACGCGCACGCCGCCTTCCAGTTTTATCGCGTCGCATCCGGCTTCTTTCATAAACCTGCCGGCGTTATAGACGGCTTCCTGCGGGCTGACCTGGTAAGAAAGGAAGGGCATATCGCCGATGAGGAAAGCCGTGGGCGCGCCGCGCCGCACTGCCTTGGTGTGCTCAATCTGGATATCCATAGTCGCCGGGAGCGTGCTGGAATGCCCGTAGACGACCATGCTGGCGGAATCGCCCACCAGAATCATTTCCATCCCGGCTTCTTCCATAAGCTGGGCGGTAGGGAAATCGTAACAGGTAAGCCAGGAAATAATCTCGCCTTTTTCGCGCATCTCGTAAAGGTGTGGGATGGTTATCTTTTGCCTTGTTTCTTCTGTCATATGTTTCTCCTTTTATTAAAACAACAGGATTTAGATGATTAATCTGATAAATCCGTTTAATCCCGTTGTAAAATTATCTGTCGAAGTATATACTTTTCCCCGTGGCGGAAATCGGGATGCCGATGACTAAATCCGCGTCAATCAGCTTCATCTGCCGCGCCAGGACGCCCACCCGGTATATTATGCGGTTATCGGCATTCAAGATTCCGGCGGTTTTAACGGCGCTTCCCAGGGCGATTCCCAAATCGAGCAAGCGGTAGGCGCAGTGGGGGCCTTTGAATTCCGGTCCCTCTTTAGCCGCGGTCAATTCCTTGCATTCCTTGAAACCGCAGGCGCCGCAATTTAAGCCGACTGTTTTAGCGTCCTTGAGCCCGACCAAGAGCACCGCGGCGGAATCACTGATGTTTTTGCCATCGCGGTCAAAGTTTTTCTTGCCGGTCTTGGCGCCGTAGGCAAGCATTGCATCGGCAAGCTTAGAGAGCTTGTCACCTTCCACGATTTCCAGCTTGACAAAATCCTGCCCGGCGGCTTTCGGGGCGGTCCGGGCGGCTACCGCCATGAGTTCCGCAATAGTTTTAAGATATTCTTTCATGATTTACTCCACTTTATAACCCCAGATTTCTTTTAAGGGGATTTCGATCGGCTCATTGGTTTCGATTGTCTGTATGATAATGCAATCGTTTTTTATTTCCTTCAAGGTGCCTGCCCAGTAAAGCGCCGATAGCATACGGGTAAAAGGCAATTCCTTTTTGAGGACGACGATATTTTTACCGACCACGGATTGTGGAATATAAAAGCGGCAATTGTTTATTTCATCCAGACATTTTTCTTTCTGGCTCAATTGGGCTTTTATGAGTGCCATTTCCTCTTTTATTTTGGAGCATTCATCGTCCGAGTGGCTTTTTGCAAGGGCTATTTCTTTTTCTAGTTTTCCAAGCTTGGATAGTTCTCCATTTGCTTTTTCGATTTCCTGGCTTAGCCGGGTGTTCTCTTTTTTTAGGTGGTCAACCAGAGGATTAGAGCCCAGGTAAGTGGTGCCCAGATAGGTGCCGGCGATGGCAAGGCCGGTTACTAAGATTAGGATGGACAGGTTTACGAACATCCTAATAGAATTTCTCTTTTCTTGTCTCTTACGTTCGCCGATGTTCTTGGCGATTCCGATAGTCCCGACAATATGGTTGCTATCGTCCCTGAGGTAGCTTAAGGTTGTACTGGCATGAAACATCTTGCCTTCTTTAGTTTTAAGCCTGATATTATAATCAACCAACGATCCTTTTTCTTTAAGCGCGGATTCTACCTGTTTGCGATCCGGCGGGTTGAAATAAAACATACTGATAGGTTTTCCCAGGACTTCGTCCCGCGAGTATCCCAAGAAGATTTCTGCGCCTTTATTAAATTCGATGGCTTTCCCGTGCTCATCCCCGACTACGATGATATCACGGGAATCATCCAGGATGCTTTCCAGAAGCTTCAACCTTTCTTCCAGATGTTGCGTTTGGTTTTTCGGTTCCATGGTTATTACCTCCTTTTTATAAGTAAGAAAACTCCCTCCTTAGACGCAACTTCTCAAGATGTTAAACGGGTTTCTTGCTTACGGATTATTTATTCTGAAATATCAGCAAATTTTACTTTATAGCCCAGTTCAAGGAGTCTTTTCATGTGCTCATCACATTTCAGGACTTTTTTATAGAGGACATCGCCCAGCACTTCTGCTTTTGATTCCCTGTCTTCCTTGGGCAGGAAATAAGCCATAATGGTGTCGTCCGAGCAGCATGAGCCGTCGCTTTCGTATTTAAAGGTCATGTCATATCCCTTGCTCAGGACTTTCACGGCATTATCAAACCAGTCGTAATCCTTGCGGCCTAAATCAGTATTGATGATAATATGTGCCGTCAGGGATATTCCCTTGATTTTGGATGCTTTTAATAGATTCTTGCAGACGATAAACTTTTCCGCATTAATAGCATTGCCGAGGTTTATTTCGCGTATTACGCAGGTGCCGTCTTTGCGCTGGTATTCTTTAAGCAGGTTTAGCAAGACACGGAATTGGATAAGGTTATGGAGTCCGAGAAAACATGATATCTTGAAGGAAATAGACGGGATATCCTGGCAATAATATGATGCGGCGGCAATGGTTGCCCAACTGGGGTTAAGGAAGAAATTGGAGCCGGTTTCCAAAGCGGTCCTGGTGATGCTATCGAGATATACCAGGTGGTTATCGTTGGCGACTTCCACGCCGCAGAGGTTTCCAAAGGGCGTTCCCATATTAGCCATGAGCAATTGTTTCACGCCGCTTCCGGCATCGATTGTTTCCAACTTGGCTCCGGTGACTTTTTGAATGCGGTTAAAGCGGTATTCCGGCAGAGGAGTGCCCAAGAGACTCGATGAGCAGAATTTGGCGCCCATTATGTTCTCGCACATGGCGAGCGTTGCCAGTAAATCGCCTCCGTAAACATAGTCATCCGTCAAGGGCATCACGGAAATCATTTCATTCGGCATAAAGACATCGCCTTTTTCCACGGCGCGTTTAAAGCAATTATGGGTAATCCGGCATCCCTGCCACGCCGAAACCTGGGAAGTGGCCACGGCTTTCTTGGTGACTTTAAGTTTGTGTTCTTTAAGATAGTCGCTTGCCTTGGGCATTTTACCGGCGAACCTTTCGGCGTCATTAAGATAATTCACAAAACCCTGCTTTTCCGCCATGGCTTTCCTGAATTTATAATCGCGTTTTTCTTCCATGGTCTTGGCTATTTTTTTGTCTCCGCCGTAGGATGCTTTTAGTTTGTCTATGGCTTTTATTTCCTGCTTTGTCAGGTACGGTATTTTCATGTGATATCTCCTTATTTAGCTTTGTTTTTATAATTAAGGATGATCTGGCTGAAAGAATCAGATTTTAAACTGGCGCTGCCAACCAGCGCTCCGTCCACATCAGGCTGGGCGGATATTTCTGCAATATTTTCCGCTTTCACACTGCCACCATACAAAATCCGGATGTTTTTGGCAACAATTTCATTAAATATTGAAGTGATAAATTTACGGATGAAAGAATGCATTTCCTGGGCTTGCTGAGGGGTGGCTGTTTTGCCCGTTCCGATTGCCCAGACCGGTTCATAAGCGATGATGACTTTCTGTATATTGTCTTGAATGATTCCGTCAAGTCCTTCTTCCAGTTGACGCCTGATAACGCTTTCTGTTTTTCCTTCCTGCCGTTCTTCTAAGAGTTCTCCGACGCAGAAGATAGCGGTTAAGCCGGTTTTAAGAGCGGCTTTGATTTTATTGTTAATCATGGTGTCTGTTTCGCCCATTTGATGGCGGCGTTCGGAATGGCCTATAATGATGTAGTCGCATCCGATATCTTTAAGCATGGCAGGGGATACTTCTCCGGTAAAAGCACCTTCGTCTTTCCAGTAGCAGTTCTGGGCGCCGAGCTTGATGTTCGTGCTGTCAATCATTGCTTTTACGGGAGCCAGGTAGGGAAAAGGCGGGCAGACGCCGATTTCTATATCAGTTATTTTGGAGAGGTTCGTTTTTAGGAAAGTAACCAGTTCGGTGGCTTGTTTTAGATTGGTAAACATTTTCCAGTTTCCGATAATGGCAGGTGTTCTCATAATTAAGCTCCTTCTATGTTACATGTTTCAAGTTAGAAGTTTCAAGTCATTAAATTTGTAACTTATAACTTTTAACCTGAAACTCAAAGAACGGAGAGGGTGGGATTCGAACCCACGGTGGAGTTGCCCCCACACATGCTCTCCAGGCATGCCCGTTCAACCGCTCCGGCACCTCTCCAAAATTTAAAGTTACAAGTTTCAGGTTAGAGGTTTCAGGTTATTAAACTTGTAACTTATAACGTTTAACCTGAAACTTTAGTCATCGGAGAGGGTGGGATTCGAACCCACGCGCCCCGATTACCGGGGCAACCCGCTTTCGAGGCGGGCCCGTTATGACCACTTCGGTACCTCTCCCGAAGAAAAGTTCAAATGTTCCATGGTTCAAGGGTTTAAGAGATAATCATTTAAACTTTTGAACCGTTAAACTCTTAAACTTTAATAAAACGCGCCCGGTGTGATTCGAACACACAGCCTTCTGATTCGTAGTCAGGCACTCTATCCAGTTGAGCTACGGGCGCTTTTAATATAAGTTAATTAGAGGTTGTTGATAAAGTTAATTCACTAATTCACTGATCCCTTTATTCGCTTCTTTCGAAAGAACTCTTTTAAAATATCCTGGCATTCTTCCTTAAGGATGTTGGAAATCACTTCAATCCGGTGATTTAACCTCTTATCCGAAACAATGTTAAATATCGAGCCGCATCCTCCGGCTTTGGGGTCGTCCGTCCCGTAAATAATTCTTTTTACACGGGCCTGAACCAGGGCGGCCGCGCACATTAAACATGGTTCCATGGTTACATATATATCGGCTCCCTCCAGCCGCCAGTTATCCAAGAAGCTTGCCGCCTGGGTAACCGCAATCATTTCTGCATGAGCCGTTGGATCTTTAAGTGTTTCCTTCTGGTTATAAGCCCTTCCGATAATTCTCCCTTTATGGACGATTACCGCGCCGACCGGCACCTCATCTTTTTCCAGCGCTTTCTGCGCCTCTTTCAGGCATTCCTTTATATAGTATTCGTGATTGGGTTCTTTCATTTAAAGGGCTATTATAATTTTAAAGTGACTCTTCTGTCAAAATAATCTTGATTAAACGATTTCTGGTATATATAATAAACTATTTGCGATAAGCATAATTTTGAAAGGCTGTTATAGAATGGAAGAAACTAAAATAACAAATATCACCATGTCGGTGGAAGGGATGCATTGCCCGTCTTGCGCGGCTAATATCGAGCGGTCAATCGAGCATCTGTCCGGCGTGGTTAAAGCCTCTGTTAACTTTGCCAGTTCGGAGGTAGCCGTCCAGTATGACCCGCAACGGGTGGATATGGACCAGATAAAAAAGGCGGTTGCCAAGCCGGGCTATAAGGTAAGGGAATCCGTTTGGGCTAAAAGCAAGACTTTCTGGCAGGAACGAAAGTTCTTTATTCAAATGGTTGTTACCGGGCTTTTGGTTATTGCTTCCTGGGCATTTATGCATAGCAACCCTTTGGCTTCTAAAATCACGGCGATGGTTGCTGTCATTGCCGGCGGATATTCGGTTTTTATAGAAGCGGTGCGGGTATTATTAATACCGGATTTAGGCGTGAGCGTCCTTATCAGCATTGCTTCGATTGCGGCCGTCGCGGTAGGTGCTTACACGGAAGCCGCCATGGTAATTCTTATCATGTTAGTCGGGGAAACCTTAGAACATGTTGCCGTCAGGAAGACGCATCAGGCAATCGCCAAGTTGATGCAACTGGCGCCGAGTAATGCCCTGGTCAAGCGCGGAGACAAAGAAGAAGAAGTCGCCGTGGAAGATGTTCATATAGATGATATCGTGATCATAAAACCGGGTGGCCGCATTCCGGTTGACGGGATTATTGCACAGGGAGAAGGGCTGGTTAATCAGTCGATGCTTACCGGGGAAGCGATTCCCGCCTCCAAAGCAGTGGGCGATAAAGTCTACGCGGGAACCCTTAATGAAGGCAATGCTTTTGAGATAAAGGTGAGCCAGGTCGGAGAAGGAACTAAGCTGGCGCATATAAAGAGATTGGTTTTGCAGGCGGAGATGGAGAAATCACCGATACAGAGATTAGCCGACCGGTTTGCCCGTTATTTTATACCGGTGGTGTTTTTAATCGCGCTGGTTATTTTTTTGATGAGCGACCCGTCCGAAAGGATTTTTAAAGTGATAACCGTTTTTGTGGCGGCCTGCCCGTGCGCAATGGTCCTGGCCGCGCCGACCGCGGTTGTCGCCGGATTAGGGAATGCCGCCAAGAAGGGCATCCTGATTAAAGGCGGGCAATATCTGGAAACATTCGGCCATCTTCACACGCTTTTAATGGATAAGACCGGAACCCTGACCGAAGGCAAGATTAAAGTGACCGATATAAAGACGTTGAATAATCATTCCGAAAAAGATATAATTTACCATGCCGCAATCGCCGAGAAACGTTCCGAGCATCCGATTGCAAAAGCGGTGCTTAATTACGCGAATGAGAAAAAAATGGATATCCCCGACCCGGTTATGTTCGAAGTCCACAAAGGCATGGGCGTAACGGCTAAGATGTCCGACGAGGTCGCGGTGGGCAACCGGGCTTTGATGAAATCCAGGAATATTTCCGTCAGTCCTGAAACAGAGAAAATGATGGAAGCACTGGAAAAAACAGGGAAAACTGTTTTAATGGTATCGATAAAAGGCGTCTTGGCCGGGTTGGTTGCCGTGGCCGATACATTGAGGAGCGACGCCGAAGCGATTATAAAAAATATCCGGAAGGCCGGCGTCAAGCGGATTGCGCTCCTGACCGGCGATAACGCGCGCACCGCGGAATACATTGCCAAACAGGCAGGGATTGATGAATGGTACAGCGATTTGATGCCTGAGGATAAAATCGCCAAGCTAAAAGAGATAAAACAATCCGGCGTGAAAACTGGAATGATCGGCGATGGGATAAACGATGCGCCGTCTTTGGCGGCGGCTGATGTCGGGATTGCCATGGGGACAATCGGCTCGGAAGTGGCGATTGAAGCGGCGGATGTCAGCCTGATGAGAGATGATTTATCCATGGTGCCGGTGGCCATAAAATTGAGCCGCCGCGTTTGGAATACGATAATACAGAATTTCGTGTTTTCCATCGCGTATAATATCGGGATGATAACATTAATCGGGTTTGCCGTGCACGACCATTCAGGGATAACACTAGGCGCGGTTTTACACCAGCTGAGTTGTTTGCTAGTAGTAGCCAGTTCCCTGCGCCTGTTGCGGGGATAGAGTTAGTTCTTTATTGTTATAGAAATTGGCCGCGCTAAGCGGGGCGTTAGCGGTGCCCTGTACCTGCAATCCGCTGCAGCAGGGCTGAATACTCTTTTGCGGTTTGCATTGCGGGTAATTCTTTATTCGTAAGTGGCGATGAAGGCCGGGTCCTATGCAATAGGACGGACACTAACCCCGCCAGATCCGGAAGGAAGCAACGGTAACTGTTTTGTCCCATGTGCCGTAGGTTCACCTGACTGGAGCTAACTGCGCTTAAAGGTTATCCGTGATCGAAACAAAAAAGGGTTGCGCGGCCATTTTTAATTAAGTTATAGGTTGATTCTATGAGTTATACAGTTATTGCAAGACGTTATCGCCCTCAGACTTTTGAAGAAGTGGTCGGGCAGTCCGCAGTGGCCACTACTTTACAGAATGCGATAAAGGAAAACAAGGTTTCTCATGCCTACATCTTCGCCGGCGAGCGCGGGGTCGGCAAGACTTCGATGGCGAGAATCTTGGCTAAGGCACTTAATTGCAAAGCCGGGCCGGCCATTAACCCTTGCAATAAATGCGCTTCTTGTAAGGATATTTCCGAAGGCAATGACCCTGATGTTATTGAAATTGATGCGGCTTCCCAAACCAAGATTGACGATGTTCGTGTTTTGCAGGAAGGGGTCGGTTATGTCCCATTAAGGGGCAGGTATAAGATCTATATTATGGACGAGGCTCATCAGCTTTCCAAAAGCGCTTTTAATGCCCTTCTTAAAACCATAGAAGAACCTCCTCCTCATGTCAAGTTTATTTTCGCCACGACCGAACCGCATAAACTTCCGGAAACGATTATTTCGCGTTGTCAGAGATTTAATTTCCGGCGTATCGCCCCGAAGGATATCTATGAACATCTGGGAAAAATATGCCTTAAGGAAAAAGCTCCTTGTGACAAAAACTCGCTGGTGATGATTGCCCAAATGGCTAACGGTTCGATGCGCGATGCCGAAAGCGTTCTTGACCAGTTGATTTCGTTCGGCGGAGGAAAAGTTTCCGCTGGCGATATGGAGTCACTTCTCGGTACGGTTTCGCTTGGCGAGATGCTCGATATCTTTAACGCAATCTATGAAAAAGACCTTAATAAGATAATCACAATCGTGGATAATACGTTTAGCCAGGGCAAGGACATGTCGGTTTTTATCAATCAAATAGTGGAACATCTTTGGAAGCTCGTCCTTGTCAAAGTCAACCCGAAAGATTCTTCTTTGGTTGAGCATGAAATCATCAAGGATAAGGAATTATACGAGAAACAAGCCGTCCTTTTCAGCGTGGCGACACTTTTGGATTATATACAGGCTTTATCCGATATCAGATGGCGTTTGAGGGAGACATCCAACGTGAGGGTTATGATAGAATTTACGCTTTTAAAAATGTCTCATCAGGGAATACATACCGAGCAATCATGCAACCTTACCGTAGTTCCCGAGAATGTTAAACCGGCGCATCAGTCTGCCGATAGAATTGCGCCAAAGGCTAATCCAGTGCAAAAACCGGATGCGGATAAACATAAAATTGACGAAGTTTCCAATGCGGTTTTAAAAGAAGATCCAAAACAGGATGCCCATGCCGTCAATCCGGATGAAATTAGCGGGTTGTGGGGTAATGTTATGGAGGAAATAAAAAAGGCAAACCTGAAGGTGCACGCTTATTTGAAAGTCGCCCGGTTTATCAAAGCGGATAATCAGGAAATAGTCATCGGTTTCCCTCCGCAGTGCAGTTTCCATCGCCAGATGTTTGATAAAACGGAAAATAAAAAAGTGGTTGGTGAATATTTTAATAAAGTTACCGGTCTTAACCTGCCCGTGACCATGATAATGTTGAAGGAAGACCAGGTTAACCAGTTAAAAGAGTTGGATACTCCTGTGGTGCCGCCCGAGGAGAATGCTATTTTAAATGAGAACGAAAAGACATCATCAGACCAGGCGAATCAGACACTGGCGAATGATTTGCTGAATAATCCGATTATCCGGAAGATACAGGAAGAATTCAGCGCGCGGGTTATTAAAACTGAATAATGATTTTGGCTTGATAAAAGATAGGAGGGGAAAATGATACCTGGAATGGGAGGAATGAATTTAGGGAAAATGATGAAACAGGCACAGGAAATGCAAAAGCAGATGGGAAAAATCCAGGAGGAGCTTAAAGAACGCGTGGTCGAAGCTTCTTCCGGCGGCGGAATGGTCACGGTTAATGTGAACGGGCAGCAGGAACTCTTAGCGATTAAAATAAACCCGGAAGTGGTAAATAAAGATGATGTCAGTATGCTGGAGGATCTTATTACCGCGGCCGTTAATGAAGGCATGGTTAAAGCAAAGGAGCTGGCTAACGAGGAAATGAAAAAGGTCACGGGCGGAATGGGTTTGCCGCCGGGGTTGTTTTAAGCCCCAAATCCCCTCCCTGCCCGCCACTTCGTTCCAAGCCCGACAGGCACGGGCTGGCGGGTGGCAGGCGGGTACGAAGAGGGGTAGCCGCCGTAGGCGAGGACCCACATGGGCACAGTGTTGCCTCGCCTTTGGCGGGGGTGTGTAAATCAAACCCTGCCTTTTAGGCAGGCGCAATATGATGAGAAATTAAAAATTAATTAAATGAGATTGCGGACAAAAAGGGCAGGGTAGGACTTCCCGAAAACAAATATAATGAACCTATTATGCAATGTAATGAAGAATCAGCAAAACAGGGGGGAGGATACCTCTGCGGGCGCTACCCCTCGCGAATTCGGGTATGACCCCAAACGGACTAAGATACTACCTCAAATGGATGGAGATGCGGTCTCTAACGGATAGAGATATGGAGTTTAATGGATAGAGATATGACCCTGAACGGACGAAGATACGGGTTGCAATGGACTAAATTGGGGGGTGTTAAGAATGCAGATATGGGGTCAAACTAACCCGGATATGGGTCTGAAAGGATGGAGATATAGCCCTGATAGGATGAAGATACGGATTTGAAGGGCTGGCGATATGGTCTTGGTGCGATTAAATCAGGGGGTTCCTGGACAAACTCTATCCTGTCTTGAGGCGGAGATAAAAAAGGCTATCAGGATAAGAGGTTATCGTTACCGGCTCAGGCTACAGACGATATTTTATTCGCTTAAAGGCTGGACGGTCGAAAGGATTTCCGGACATTTTGATATCCCGGAACGAACAGTCTATAAATGGCGTAAGATTTATAAAGAGAAAGGATTAGAGGGATTGCGCGGTAAATACTTTTCGCGCAGGTTATGATTCACCGCAAAGGCGCAAAGAATGCAGAGAAAAATACTAAATAAGATGTTTTCAGAGTCAGAATGATAATATTATGAGAGAAGATGATTTTAAACCGAAAGTTAAGAAATTTCTAAAGGGCTTAGGAATAGATGTGCGGGATATTCCGTCACAAGGAAATGGCAAAACACCTGATTTCAGTGCTAAAAGCAATAATGATTCATATACTATAGAATTGAAAATAAAAGGTGATGATGTTGAAGAAACAGGTAGAGAAAAAGAAGTATTAGAGAGAGGAGAAATACTTGAAAAATCTATTCCAATAGAGCCAAGAAATACATTGTCCGGTATTGTTGATGATGGTGTTAAGCAGATGAAATTCCACGACCGCGATAATAAAACCTATCATATCTTATGGATCCATTCTGCGGGGCAAGACCCGAAGTTACATTACGAGCGGTTTAAATCAACATTATTTGGAACAGGGACTTTTTTTAGCACTGGTAAAGAAACAATGATTTGTTACTACTTTAATGAAAGTGCTTTTTATAAGCACAGAAATTCGTTAGATGGCGTTATTCTTTCAGTCAGTGACCAGTGTCAACTTTGTGTGAATACTTTATCTTCTCGGAAAGACAAGTTTAGACAGTCAGATTTATATAAGAATTTGTCTAATGCTCTTCTTGATCCGGATGCAGAGGAAGACACAGAGGAAGGTATTATGATAGCTGATTGTGATATCGATAGAAAACATCAGGGAGATGTTGTTAAATATCTGCAAAAGAAATATAACTTGTCTTCTTTGGTACCTGCGGTACTGGAGCAATATTCTTGTGTAAGTGCTATTCCTAATAGATCTGTGTAATCTGTGGCTGGCATTATGAAAAAGAAAGTTAATTTTATATTCTGTTTGCACAATCACCAGCCGGTTGGTAATTTTGATGATGTCTTTGAGGCTAATTACCGCCAGGCATACGAGCCGTTTATCAAGCTGGTTCAGCAATACCCTGAAATAAAACTGTCGCTCCATTACAGCGGTTCTCTTTTAGAGTGGATAGATAATACGCACCCAAAATTCATCACGGATATCAAATCTATGGTTAAATCCGGGCAGGTGGAGATAATGGGCGGCGGGGCATGCGACCCAATTCTAACTATGCTTCCCGATGAGGATAAAACCGGGCAGATAACTTATTTTTCCGATTACCTTAAAGAGTTATTCGGCACCAGACCGCAAGGGATGTGGCTTGCGGAAAGGGTTTGGGAACAGTACCTGGCGAAATATATTGCCGGTGCCGGATTAAAGTATACGGTTGTGGATGATTTCCATTTCCGTTCTGCAGGGATTAACCAGCATAAGCTTGACGGATTTTTCCTTACCGAAGAGGCGGGCAGTCTCGTCAATATTTTCCCCGGTTCGGAGAAGTTGCGTTATGTCATTCCTTTCGGCGATCCCTCGGCCACGATTGAAATCCTTAAACAGTCCGCTTCGGAAGAAGGCGATAAAATAGTGGTTTACGCGGATGACGGCGAGAAATTCGGTTCCTGGCCCACGACCTATGAGCATTGTTACCAGAATAAATGGCTGGAACGGTTTTTCCGGGAGCTAAAGGAAAATGCCGACTGGATAAATTTCATCACCTTCAGTGATGCCATAGAGAAAATCAAGCCGCGGGGAAAAGTGTATCTCCCGGATTGTTCTTACCGGGAAATGACCGAATGGGCTTTGCCTGCGGAAACACTGGTCGGTTACGATGATTTGATGGAGAAAATAAAACAATGCGGCTTATACGATAAATCATTCGGTTTTATCAAGGGCGGTTTCTGGCGCAATTTCAAAGTCAAATATCCGGAAATAAACCTGATGCATTCTAAAATGTACGAGGTGAGCGAAGAAGTAAGAGAATTGGATAAGAAATCACCGGATTACAGGAAAGCGCGCGAAGCGCTTTACCACGGGCAGTGTAATTGCCCTTACTGGCATGGCGTCTTCGGCGGATTTTACCTGCCGCATCTGAGGCATAGCATTTATAAATATCTTATCAAAGCCGAGAAGTATGTTAATAACAAGCAACTAACAACTAATAACTTACAATTGAAAGAGGCAGACTTTGACTGTGACGGTTATCCGGAAATCAAGATGTTTAATAAGGATTTATGCTGTTATTTCAAGCCTCATCAGGGAGGGGCGATGTACGAATTTGATATCGTGGAAAAGGAATTTAATCCTCTGGCCACCGTGACCAGGCGTCAGGAGGCGTATCATTACAAGATTATGAAGGCCCAGAGCATAAAGGCGGTTAGCCAGACGACAACCATTCATGACCTGGTTATTTCCAAGGAAAAAGGGCTGGAAAATCTGCTTTATTACGATGCCTACCCGCGGATGAGCTTGCTGGACCATTTCTTCAGCCTTGATTGCAAGCTGGAGGATGTTTCCAAGTCGCATTATTGCGAGGAAGGCAATTTTATAAATGCCGATTACTCCGCAAAAACGCCGTCCGGCCCCATTCTGCCGAAGGTCTCTACCCCCATACGGGAACTCCCTATTATTCGGGGTGCCCCCGAACCCCGCCCCGGCGGGGGGAGCGGGGTTATCGGGTGTCCTCGAATTCCGCCTCAGCGGGAGGAGCGGGGCAAAGAGAAACAGCTCACTTTTTCCTGCCAGGGAAAATTGAATAGAGCGGACAAGGAATACCCGGTAAAATTGGTTAAATTAATCAGCCTTCTTAATCCGCCCAAAATAGGGCTTGATATTGCCTATCAAATAACCAATAGCGGCGAGGAAGATATTGAGGTTGTATTCGGGGTGGAATTCAATCTTTCAATGCTTGCCGGCAATGCCCATGATAGGTTTTACTATTCGGCTGAAAAAGATGATATTGGCCGTCTGGTTTCGATTGGGGAGTTAGCCAGGCAGAAACTCTTTGGCATTAAGGATTGGTACCAGAAAATAGATATTGGGTTTAGCTTTGATAAACCGGCAGACATCTGGTATTTCCCGGTGCAGAGCGTTTCGCAATCCGAAGGCGGATTTGAATTGATTTACCAGAATTCCGTCATTATCCCGCACTGGAAGGTTAAATTAATGTCTGGCCGGTCATGGTCCGTAAAACTGCTTAAAACGGTCTCGTTTCTATAGACGCGCTTTTAACCCGTTGCCTTTAAACAGCATATCTATCTTACCCTATAAAAGCCTTGACACAGGTGGTAATCTAAGATAAAATACCCGTCAATAATTATTTGAGGATGATTTGATATATGAACGGTGAATTATTGAGATTAGTTGATAGCATTCATCGTGATAAAGGCATTGACAAAGAAGTGCTTTTTCAAGGGATAGAGTCTGCCTTGTTGTCCGCGGCGCGTAAATATTGCCGCAAGTCCAAAGAATTGGAAGTAACAATAGACCGGAAAAAAGGCAATATTGTTGCTAAGGACGAGAACGGTCCGATTGATCCTGCTTTTCTCGGTAGGGTAGCCGCACAGGCTGCCAAGCAGGTTATTATCCAGAAAATAAAAGAAGCAGAAAGCGATATTATATTTACGGAAATGGCTGATAAGCAGGGAAATATCATTACCGGGACCGTTCAGAGGATTGAGCATAACAATATAATCGTGACTTTCGGCAAGGTTGAAGGCGTTCTTATGAAGAACGATCAAATCCCGGGCGAAAATTACCGGGCGGGTGACCGGGTTAAGGCGCTCGTCTTGAATATCAAGAAAGACGGTTCAAAAGTTTATCTTGTCCTGACCAGAAGCCATCCTGATTTTATCAGGCGCCTTTTTGAGTTGGAAGTCCCGGAGATTTCTGACAAAACCGTTGAAATAAAAGGCATCGTCCGTGAAGCCGGTTTCCGCACGAAACTGGCGGTTAGTTCGTCCAATCCAAAGGTTGATGCCGTCGGCGCCTGTGTCGGAGTGCGCGGCCGCCGGATTAAAAATATCCTGGAAGAAGTCTACGGGGAAAAAATAGATATCATTAAGTGGGAAGAAAGCCCTGAACTTATGATTAAAAACGCCATGAAGCCGGCCGAGGTGGAAGCGGTCGAGGTTGTACCGCAAACCAGGAAGGCGAGCGTTTTTGTGAGACCCGACCAGCTTTCCCTGGCTATCGGCAAGAAAGGGCAGAATATCCGGCTCGTCTGCAAACTTGCCAGATGGGATATTGATGTCGTGGGTATTGGCGATACTTCCGCAACCGAGGTTCCGGCGGAAGCCTCTTGCGAAAAACCAGAAGGAGAAGCAGAAGCTGTTCCTGAAGGACCAGCCGCGGCGGAAGCCAAACCAGAAGAACCCGTTCCTGAAGCACCCGTTCAAAGCGATGATTCCCCTAAAGGGATTGAAGAAACAAAGGAAAAGCCCGTGGAAGAGAAAGAAGGCTAAAAAATAAATGAAAGTTTCCGAATTGGCAAAAGAATTGGGTTTGAGCTCCAAGGATTTGATTGCCCAGGCTAAGGAAAATAATATAAAAATAAAGAGCGCCGTTTCCGCGGTCGATGATGAAACGGCGGCAAAGCTGCGCACCGTGTTGGGTAAAAAAACAGCTTCGGCTAAACCGGTCGAGAAGACAGCCCATCTTAAAAAAGAAAAGAAACCCAGGGCGAAACCCAAAACCAAAGCAAAAACAACCGAAGCGCCGGCTCCGGTCGTAAAAAACGAAATAGCGGCAAAACAAGAAATAGAAGAAGCAAAAAAGACCGTTGTTTCTTTGATTGATAAGCCGGCTCATACGGAAAAAGAAGTCCGGGCGTTAAGGCCTCATGAGCTCGAGGAAAAAGAGATCGAGGAAACCGGCAAAGAAAAACGGCGGCTGAAACTTTTCACCAAATCATCCACTTTTAAGCAGGCGATACTGGAAGGCAAAACAACCGTTTTCCAGTCCGGCTCCGCTCTTCCTTCAATCAAAAAACCAGTTGTGCCGGTCAAGAAAACTCCGGAAAGAAAGATAGTCGTATCCTTGCCCGTTACGGTCCGGGAGATTTCGGAGAAAATAGGCGTCAAGGCTAACCAGCTTATCGGGAAATTGATGAACCATAAAATAATGCTGAATGTCAACGATTCGCTTAGCGAAGACGCGCTTATTTTAATCGGGCTGGAATTAAATTACGAAATAGAAATAAGGAAAGAAAAAGACGTCTTTAAGGATGTCGTCAAGATAGAGGATGAAAAAGCGGAAAATCTGGTTGCGCGTCCTCCGGTGGTCGTTATTATGGGGCACGTTGATCACGGCAAAACCACGTTGCTTGATAAAATCAGGTCGGCTGATGTGGCTGCGCACGAAGCCGGAGAAATCACCCAGCATCTGGGCGCTTACCAGACCACGGTCAATAACCGCAAGATAACTTTTCTTGATACGCCGGGACATGAGGCGTTTACCAATATGCGCGCCCGCGGCGCGAATGTTACGGATATCGCGGTCCTGGTTGTGGCGGCCGATGACGGCGTCATGCCCCAGACCGAAGAGGCGATAAGCCATCTTAAAGCCGCCAAGGTGCCCGTGATTGTCGCCATAAATAAAATAGATAAAAAAGAAGCAAACCTGATTAAGGTGAAACAGCAGCTTGCCTCGGCCGAGCTCATTTCAGAAGAATGGGGCGGCAAGACCATTTTTGCCGAGGTTTCCGCCGTGACCGGGCAGGGCGTTAAAGAGCTTTTGGAAATGTTGTTGCTCCAGGCGGATATGCTCGAATTAAAAGCGAATCCCAAAAGGAAAGCGGTCGGCACGGTTTTGGAATCCAGATTAACCGAAAACTACGGTCCCTGGGCAACCGTGCTTATTCAGAACGGCACGCTTCATAAAGGCGATGCCGTGCTTTGCGGCGCCACTTACGGGAAAATACGCTCGCTTTATGATGATAAGCTTAACCAGATATCCGAAGCGTCTCCGGCCACGCCGGTCGGAATAACCGGACTGGAAGCTTTGCCGGAGGTCGGCGACAAGCTCTATGCGATGGAAGATGTTAAAACAGCCAAGGAAAAAGCCGAAGAAATACAGGAAGAGCGAAAGCTTTCCAAAGCGGTTCCTGCCAAACACCTGACTATGGAAAACCTTTTCAGCCAGCTGGAAGCCGGTAAGACAAAGGAATTTCGTATTATCCTTAAAACGGATGTGAAAGGTTCTTTGGAAGTCCTGAACAATCTTCTTTCGACTCTTTCAAATGATGAAGTCAAAATAAGCGTCATCCATAGCGGGGTGGGCGGAATCACGGAATCGGATATCCTGCTGGCGGATGCTTCGGATGCAATTGTCGTCGGGTTTAATATAATAGCCGATGATAAAAATAAAGCCCTGGCGCAGGACCGGGGAGTCCAGCTTAAATCCTACGATATAATATATCATCTTATAGAGGATATGAAACTTGCTTTGGAAGGCATGTTGAAGCCGGAAAAGGTCGAGGTCGTGACCGCACATCTAACAGTCAGGAGCCTTTTTAAAATATCCCGTTTCGGGACGATTGCCGGCTGCATGGTGGCGGATGGTAAAATAGAACGTTCCAATCTGGTGCGGCTCAAAAGGGGAGGGCAAATCCTTTTTGAGGGTAAAATCGATTCCCTTAAACGCTTTAAGGATGATGTCCGCGAAGTCGCCCAGGGTTATGAATGCGGTGTAAAACTTGCCGGTTTTGATGATATTCAAGTCGGCGATGTCATAGAATCTTACCGCATCGAGGAAAAATCCCGTAAGCTCTGATTAACCCCGGCTGAAAACCGCCTTTAGGTTCAATATGATGACAGGAACAGTATCCTTCAGGTTTTTTCCCAATTAACTAAAGAGTATACTTACTATGCTTACCAGGAGATTAGAAAGAGCTGCAAAAGAATTCCAGAGGGAAATAAGCCTGATTATCCTTAAAGAACTGGCTGATCCGCGGGTCGGGTTTGTCACCGTTACCAGGGTGGTTCCGGCTTCCGACCTTAAATCCGCAAAGGTTTATGTCTCGGTGATAGGAGATGCCGCTAAAAGGAAAGAATCGATTGACTGCCTTAACCACGCGCGCGGTTATATCCAGAATTTTATAGGGAATTCCATGAAACTGAAAGATATCCCCAAGCTGTTATTTTTATACGACGAGGACCTTGAAAAACAGCTCGAATTAAACAAAATAATCGAGGAGCTCGAAGAAAAGGAGAAAAAAACATGAAAAACTGCCTGATATTGTCGACGATGGCTGCCTTGGTTTTATTGGTTGCCGGCTGTTCCGAATCAAAACTGGAGAAAATAGAAAAAGACATACGCGATTTGGGGAGCACCGTTACCACCGGCACGCGGGATGCGGTCATGAAAAAAATAGTCAAGGAATACAAAGACGATGAAGACGCCATTAACGCCCTTTTCAAGCATATGAAAAACAATAAGGATTCCTGCACTAGGCGCAATTGCGCGCTGACATTGGCGAAAATGGGCGTTGAGGACGCGGAAAAGCCGATTCGCGAGATGATGTTCAATGACAAAAGCGATAAGAACCGCGCCTTTGCCGTGGAAGCGATGGCAATCCTTAAAAAAGAAAATGCCATCCCCGATCTGATAAAGGTTTTGAAGGATGATAAAGATACCGCGCCGCGCGATAAGGCAAAAGAACTTTTGGGCAGTAAAAAACTCGCTCCGGCCGCCTGCGAACAGCTTATCCCTTACCTGACTGACCCGGATATCAATATGCGCCAGCAGGCACAGTCGGCATTGGTTGCCATGGAAAAAACAGCCATTCCTCCGTTATTAAAAGTCCTTAATTCCACTGATAACAAAGACCTTATTTTGAATATCTTCCAGATGTTCGCTAAAATCGGCGATACCTCGGTCGTAGCAGATATGAAAGTGGTTATGGGGAAATTCCCTGCCTGGGAAGATGCCGACCAGCGTAAAAAGAGTGATTTTTATAAACAGCTGGAATTATATTACAACAAGCTTTATACGATGAAATAACCCGGAAAAGAAAGGAATTTAATGCGTTTAGATAACAGGAAGTTCGACGAATTAAGGCCCCTTAAAATAACCCGTAATTTTATCTCATCCGCCGCGGGCTCGGCTTTCATAGAGTTCGGCAATACCAAGGTCTTGTGCACCGCTTCGGTCGATTTAAAAGTGCCTGATTTCCTAAAAGATTCCGGCAAGGGCTGGGTCACCGCCGAATACGGGATGCTCCCGGCTTCCACTCCCCAGCGCAAGGCGCGTGAAGCGAGGCTCGGAAGGGTGGACGGCAGAACCCACGAAATCCAGCGGCTTATCGGCCGGGCAATGCGCGCGGTCATAGATTTGGAATTGCTTGTCGATAAAACAGTCTGGATAGATTGCGATGTCATCCAGGCGGATGGGGGCACGCGCACCGCCGGCATTACCGGCGCCTTTATCGCGGTTCATGACGCGCTCCAAAGCTTGGTCAAGCAAAGGCTCCTGGTAAAAAATCCCATTAAGGCATACCTCGCGGCAATCAGCGTCGGCAAGGTCAAAGGCGAATTACTCCTGGATTTATGCTACGAGGAAGACAGCCGCGCCGAGGTCGATATGAACGTGGTCATGACGGAAAAAGGCGGGCTCGTGGAAATACAAGGAACAGCAGAGCAAAAGCCGTTCAGCGACAATGAACTTACCGAACTGCTTACCCTGGCGAAAAAAGGATTGAATAATATCTTCGCTATACAGCATAAAATGCTGGAGGCTTGATAGTTACAAAGATAATATAACGTGATGCTGTTCTTAAGTCCCCTCTAATAAGAGGGCGCCCCCGACGTTGTCGGGGGACTCCCTATCGTCCCGCAGAGCGAAGCGGAGCGGGGGATTTAGGGGTGTGTTTACCCATTGATTTTGGTTTGACACACCCCCTGCCCCCTCTTGATAGAGGGGAGTCATAAATAAGATGCGTATATTAGGAATTGACCCGGGCACACGCGTAGTCGGCTATGGTCTGGTGGAAAGAAACGGCAATAAAGCTACTGTTATAGATTACGGCATCATTAAGGTCTCCGGGACTCTCGCGCTTCCCAAACGCTTGAATGAAATCTACGACAGCCTGCAGGCCTTGTATAAGCAATTGAAGCCCGATGCGGTCGTGGTGGAGAATATCTTTTACGCGCGCGATGTCAGGGCGACCATAAAAATGGGGGAGGCGCGCGGAGTGATTCTTTTATCCGCCGCTAAGCAAGGGCTGGCGATTTACGAATATACCCCGGCTGAAATCAAGAAATCCGTTACCGGAAACGGCCGGGCGGATAAAAGCCAGGTCCAGCGCATGGTCCAGCATTTATTCTGCCTGAAAACCCCTCCCAAGCCATTGGATGCCTCGGATGCATTGGCAATCGCTTTGTGCTATATCTACCGGTCTTGAAGAATACTTTGCCACAGAGGCACAGAGTTCACGGAGAATGAATTTATATAAAACTTGAAGAGATAGAATTAATTTCCTCAGTGTTCTCTGTGTCTCTGTGGTGAATTTAATCCCTCGGGATGGTGAGTTCCTTCTCGCATTTATAGCACGGGAATTTTACCCCGCCGTTAAAAAGAATCATATTGTATCTGGTCTCGCATTGGGGACAGGTGATTAATCGTTTTTCCTGGTAGGTAATTACCTCGGCCAATTGTGTTTTATTTAAGTAGCCTTTTTTTATCATTATTTCGCCAAGCCGCAGGAAATAATCTTTGGCAAGTTCCAGTTGGACTCTTAAGCATTCTTCCACCTGGGGGAGTGTCACATAGCCGAGCTTTATCGCAATCCGACCGAAGATATTATCCTCTCCCATCTGCCGCCGCTGGATGGACATTGCCTCCATGTTGCGTTTCTGTATTTTGAGGATATCTGAAACCTCATCTTCCGTTAAATAGCCCTGTTCCATAATGACCACGCCCAGTGGCTTCCAGTTGGGAAGCCCATGCTGTATTTCTATGCATTTATCCAGTGTTTCCTGGCTGACCTTTCCGGTTTTCAGGGCGATTTCGCCGAATGCCAAATCTACTTTTTCAGCCATAACATCAATCCTATAATGGTTTTAGCGTCAACTATTTTACCCTTTTTGAGTAAATTCTCTATTTGGGCGCGGGAAAATATCCCGGTTTTTATATTCTCGTCTTCATCCGGCACGGCATAGGTTGGGGAGAGCTTTTTCGCCAGGTAAAGATGGAGTATTTCGGAAGAATATCCCGGGCAGGGATAAAAGCGGGATAATTTACGGAAGGATTCGGCTTTAAATCCGGTTTCCTCGGCAAGCTCCCTTTTGGCGCAGTCAAGCGGCTTTTCTCCCTTGCCGAGCGTCCCGGCGGGCAGTTCCCAAAGTTCCTGGCGGGCGGAATAGCGGAACTGCTTTACCAGGATGATTTTGCCGTCGTTGGTTTGGGTGATAATGACCACCGCGCCCGGATGGACCACGTTCTCTCTCTTAAAAGATTTGCCGTTATAAGAGATTACTGCTTGGCGGAGGGAGAAGAGGCTTCCTTTGTAAATATCCCGCTCGGTCTTTATTGCATACTTCATGCGGAATATATTAAACATAAAGAGGCGGGGGATTGTCAATATATTTAGAAAACTGTTACGTAATAGGGGGAGTGGGTTAATGAAATGAAAAGGGGCGATACCTTTCGGAATCGCCCCCCAAAACTCATCGCTTTTACACCCGCCTCTACTTGTTGCCATCATTCAGGCGTCCCTGCCGAAATGCAGGGATGGCTTACACCTGTGATACCTTTACTTCCAAGAACAACTGCGGAACGTCCTTGTAAAAGGGCCCGTTATCCTTGCGTAGTAGAACGGAGTCCCGATTCTCGGGGACGAAGTCCAAGTGAGAAGCACCGCCCGGAGTAAAGCGATTCAGTTTTAGCCCTATCAATATGAATCTAATAAACTTTGGAACGGCTAAAGACTTCGCACCCTCCCAGACAGATGAAAATACCCCCCGCTACCCATCCCCCCTAGCCTACCCCTATCCGGGGTATGCCGAGCGCGAAAAGGGAGTATATAGAATTTCTATTTAAGGGGAACAAAAATAGTTATGCCCTCCTTACAGGGTATCACCACCCCCTCTACCCACCTCCCCTATACCCCCCTCCCTACCCCCATTCGGGGTGAGTAGAAAAACCGGAATAGGGGGTGCGACGGTAAAACGAATCCCCGTCTTTGCGCTTGGGTGGCTAAAGCTCGTATATTGATTTCTACTTCAATATAATTAAGTTTATCAGGCAGGTGCCGCGGAAAGAGTCAATGATTTACCTCTCCAGTAATTCCCTCGGCCGGTTAATGGTCTTGCAGAATTCTTCCTCGCCGGCAAAATACGCCCCAGTCGCATCCGGCTTGGCATCCAGGAATAAAATAAAATCAAGCTCTTTTGCCGGGGTGTCTTTCTCCGTTACATACTTCCGCGCAATCTCCACTGCCGGCATGGTGTTCCTGCCCATCACCCGCTTGGTCTTGAAATCAATTATTCCTTCATAGGATAACCAAACCACCTGAGTGCACACCAGCTTGGTGCGGTCATCGAAATCAAAGTTAAAGTCATAGGGTTTCCCCAGGTTTTCAAAGGCCCTGGTAATGGCTAACCCGATTTCCTCTTTAGTCGCTTTGGGCCTTAATACCGCCACATAATCCGCATGCATGGAGTGCTCCAAGGTATTCAAAACCACGCCTTCGCTCAGAGCCTCTATGATCGTATAAGTATGCCCGTCAGCGGATTTTTTAAGGTATGCCTCCAGGTGCTTTTGGATAGCCGGGTTTTCCGTTCCGCCCAAAGGCTTGAGGTCGTCTATCGTTCCGATATATAATGCCGCGTGCGGCCAGAAACCGGGCAGGAACGGATTGGATAAAAACCAGTTGCGCCTTTCCAGCAAAATATCTCCGGGCTTTAATTTTGTCTTCAGCTCAGCGATTTGTTCCATGGAGATAAAAGGTTCACGGTCGGTGAGCTTGGTGTCTCCCAAGAAAGTGGCGATAACGGATTGCCCGTCGTAAATATCGCTTGATAATGCGTCATTGGTGTTTTGGACTGTTTGCTTAATCAGGTTATCAAGATGGGTATCGGTTTCTCTTGGAATGGTTCTGCCGATATAAAATCCGGCAAGGAGCACGATAAAATGGGTCATGAACATCCCGGCGACCATGGCGCGCTTGGAGATTTTCTCGCTGCCCACCCGGTTTAACATCCAGTGGAATAATAAATAAGAGCTTCCGATGACCGTGCCGGTTGCCGGGATTAAGGCGATGCTTAAGAATATGGTATTTAGCTCGGCAAAGACGTCGCGCCTGAATCCAAGAGAAAGTATCATAATCCCCGCCCAGATGACGGATAACGAAGTGAGCTTTTCTATAATGCCCGGCTTTTCCTTTGAGTAGGAAGCAATCAGGATAAGATGGGTGGTAAAAACCGAAGGCACCATCGTAATCCACCAGATACGCCAGACGATTGTATGCACCATCCAGTTTGTCCAGACGAGCATGAAGAAGCTTACCTGCGAAGCGAGAATGGCGAGTATCCCGATAGTAAGCAGGAAAGAACGCCTTTTGGAGATGCTGACCTGGATTCCGGCCAGGAACGCCCCGGCGACAAACCCGATAAAGGTCATGACAAGGCGTGTAAGCAAGCGGTCTATGGACTGTCTTAATATCGCTTCCAGGAGCAGTATCACGCAGGCGATAAGCGATATCCATAAAATCTTTACCAGAAATCCCGGGAATCTTGGCTTTTTAGTTAATTCTATATTCATGTTTCTAACCACAGATTACACAGATTTCACGAATTATTTTTTTCATTATCTGTGTAATCCGTGGCTATATATTAACTTTCACAGCGTTCCGGACGGCATCGTCTTCCACTTCAAAGAAATCTTCTGCTTTGAATCCGAACATACCGGCAAT
The DNA here is from genome assembly GCA_016207825.1 of Planctomycetota bacterium. Lineage (NCBI taxonomy): Bacteria > Pseudomonadati > Planctomycetota > Planctomycetota bacterium. Next base: position 61,764 of record JACQZI010000008.1, read on the forward strand.
GATGCTGGAAGGGAACATCTGGACTTTATTATTATAATCGCGGATATTCCCGTTAAAGAAACGCCTCGCCGCGGCAATTTTATCCTCGGTATCCACCAGCTCCTGCTGGAGTTTCAGGAAGTTTTCATTCGCCTTGAGCTCTGGGTATCTTTCGGAGACGGCAAAGAGCGTTTTGAGGGTCCCGATCATGGCATTCTCATCCACGGACTGGCTGGAGTAACGGCCGTTGTTGGCGAACGCCTTGTTACGAGCCTCGGTCACTTTTTCAAAGACTTCTTTCTCGTGAGCAGCATAGCCCTTGACGGTTTCGACCAGGTTTGGGATAAGGTCGTAGCGCCGCTTCATCTGGACATCGATATCCGCCCATGATTCCTTGATGTGGTTTTTGAGGGAGACCAGGCTGTTGTAGATGGCAATCAGGATAATTAGTAAAACCAGGAAAACACCGCCTAGGGCAATGATAGGTATGGGCATAATTCAGCTCCTTTTACAGTTTTTAGTTGTTAGTGGTCAGTTGTTAGATTTTTGTAACGAGTTAATAAGTCCTTGAAGCAATTTGCCTATTTCGTCGATTTCATGCTCAAGTATTTCGATTTCGTTATCATTAAAATAATCGAGTTTATGAGATAGTTTTATTATAGTAACAACCTCGTATTGCGAGCGCAGAGCGATATAGAGAAACTGGATAAATTCTTTCCTGGTTTTACATCCGGAGCCTTCCGCTATATTGAGCGGGATTGATGTTGCCGCGCGTCTTAACTGGGATGTAATTCCATAGATTTCCTCTTTCGGGAAGTTCTTGGTTTTATCATAAATCTTTACGCAAAATTCCATTGACTTTTGCCAGACTATTAATTTCTCGAATCTGTAACCCATTTTATTCTCCCTAAAACTAACAACTAATGTCTATATACTAACGACTATTTCCCTTCTTCCAATACATAGTGCGGTGTTTTCTTGTAAAACTCCATGGCAAAATCGTAAAGCTTTCTGTATTCAGCTGGTTTTATGGTTTTGTGCATATAAAAAGCCAGGTGGCTGTTCTTTATTTCTATGGCCGGGGTTTTGCCGTAGTTCATTAAGAATTCCATCATCTGCGGATGGATGATATCATAGGCGAATTTCTTATCGCTGGATTTGACGTAAAACCGGCTGCTGAATTCCCTACTCTCGAAATCTATATCGTCAAATCCGATAGCCCCGGCAAACTTATCCAGGAAGTTTTCCGTCCGGATAAAAAGATAATCAAACTTTTCCTTTATGGTAAGCACGCAGACGGAATTGCTGTGCGTGGTCCGGTTTTTCCCCGAACCGGTGATATATTTATAATAGAAGATATCCACATAGCAATTTTCCTTGTTACCGGAGATAATATGATTGGCTCTTCTGGAGTCTCCAATAGTGAATAGGCTGATATCTCCGTATGTCCCGTCTTTTCCGTATGTTGATTGCATGTAAGTCAGCCCGAGTTCTTCGGCTAACGACATCATTTCCTTGCGGCGTTTGGCTTCAAAGTAGAATACCAGGATAGTAATCCCGATAGCACCTACGATGAGAAAGATAATAAAAAATCCTTCCATATTGAGAGTGATTTTAAGCGATAAACAGAGCTAAGGCAAGAAAATCATTACATGATATCTTTCCGCCATAGGCGGATCCGCCTTCGGCGGAAATCCTGTTGTTTAGGTATTGCAGAGGGCTGGGCGTTCGAATACTTTTCTGCCTGAGGAGCACAGTTCCTCTATGATATCAAGCACCTCTTTAGGGGTTTTGGCTTCGAATATTCTTACCCTTAACGGCTGGACATTGCGGATTGCCTTGGTATACCAGTGGAAGAATTTACGGAAGACATAGACGCTGGATTCTTCACCGTGCTCTTTGATGCACAGCTCAAAGTGTTTTATCATTAGAGTAGTGATTTCTTCAAGGCAAGGGCGTTGCGGGACGGTGCCGTCACGGAGGTAGTCGTCGATTTCCTTGAATATCCAGGGATTGCCGAAAGAGCCGCGGGCAATCAGGAGACCGTCGCAACCGGTTTCATCCAGCATCTTTTTTGCGAGTGTCGCGGAAAGGACATCTCCGCTCGCAATGACTGGAATCTTAAGAGTTTGTTTTACTTTCCTGATGATATCGTAATCCACCCTTCCGGCGTATTGCTGTTCCCTGGTGCGCCCGTGGATAAAGAGCGCCTTGATTCCGGAATCCTCTGCCTGGCGCGCGATATCAAGGGCGTTTATCGAGTCGCTGAATCCGGTGCGTATCTTTACGGTGACCGGTTTCTTGGTGCTTTCTACGATAATTTTCAATATGCTTTTTAGCTTTTTAGGGTCGTTAAGGAGCGTGGCGCCTTCTCCGCGCCGGACGGCTTTCCGGGCGGGGCAGGCGGCGTTTAGGTCTATGATATCAAACGGGTATTTTAATATCTTTTCGAGGGCTATTTTTATGTATTCCGGCTCGAAGCCCAGTATCTGGACACCCAGGGGAGAATCTTCCGGCAGGCTGGAAAGCATTTTGTGGGTGGTGCGGTTATTATAAGCCAAGGCGCGTGCGCTGACCATTCCCAGAAAGGCGAATTTGCATCCGAAGGAGCGGCAAATCAGTCGGAAAGACGTATCGCTTACGCCTGATATCGGTGCAAGGATGTGTTTTGAAGGGATGGTTACAGAGCCTATTTTTAACATGGGAGGATTATAGCTTAAGATTGCAGAAAAGACAAGGTTTTATTTCACCGCTGAGGTATCCCAAACCTGCCGGTGGGGACTCCCTATTAATCCCGATTGCATCGGGAAATAAAGCGGAGCAGGGCAGAGAACACAGAAGGGAAAATGGTCGGGGCGGTCCCGATTGGAATCGGGATGACCTTCCCGAAGTCACATCGGGACGCTCTCGTCAAACTGCAAGTTAAATAATTTTTTAGATAAATGGTCGGGGCGGCTGGATTCGAACCAGTGACCTCTTGGTCCCAAACCAAGCGCTCTAGCCAAACTGAGCTACGCCCCGTTAGAGATATTAAATTTAACTTAAAGAGACTATTATTCCCTATTAGAGATAATATCGTGAAACCAGATAGGAAAGTTGATGCTTATATCTCTAACGGGGCAAGCCCCTAATCTATCTTTGGCATTTTGGGCAGAAGTAAGCGCTGCGCTGGCCTATTTTTATCCTGATTATTTTCGCCCGGCACCTTGAACATGGCGCGCCTTCCCGGGAATAGGCTTTCAGGTATTTATGGTATTCGCCCGGTTTCCCGTCCGCCCCGACATATAATTCCACCGAAGAACCGCGCTTGCGGATTGCTTCGGGGAGAATCTTTTTTATCTCCCGGAATATACCTTTTATTTCCGGCTCTTTCAAGGAATTTACGCGCCTTAAAGGATGGACCCGGGCGCAATAAAGTATTTCATCTGCGTAAAGATTGCCGATTCCGGCGATGAATCCCTGGTCCATGAGGAGCGGCTTGATTCTGGTGTGAGGACGTGTCTTTAATAGTTCCGTGAACTTATTAATTGTAAACGATTTTTCCAGCGGTTCCGGGCCAAGTAGGTCAAGCTTTAAGCCTTCGCTTATTTTACCCGTAGGAAATAGCCGCACATATCCGAATTGCCTTAAATCCCAGTATCTTAAGTCAAATCCGTTGTCAAGATTCATAATCACGTGTGTATGCTTTTCGATGGTGGAGTTGCCTTTGGTGTAAACCAGACGACCGGACATTTTAAGGTGGACGCCGAGCGAATATCCGTTCGAAAGATGAATCATTATTATCTTGGCGCGGCGTTCGGTGCAGAGAATGCGGGAGTTTAAGAGCCGCTTCCTGAAAAGAGCCGGATTTAAGTTTATTATTTTAGGAAGAGATACTTTAACGCCGGTAATGCGCCTGCCGCGGGCGAATTTATTCAATCCGCGGACAACAGTTTCTACCTCTGGTAATTCGGGCATAATTAGTAAGTAATCAAGGCCTATTTATTGGTTAATGATGTAATCCCCGGTAGATCCTTGCCTTCCAGGAATTCCAGTGACGCTCCGCCTCCTGTGGAAATATGGGACATCTTGGAGGCAAGGCCGAATTTTTCCACTGCCGCGGACGTATCGCCTCCGCCGACCACGGTGGTGGCTTTGAGGTTTGTCATTGCTACGGCAATTGAACGGGAGCCTTCGGCGAATTTATCTATCTCAAAAACCCCGAGCGGCCCGTTCCAGCATACGGTTTTTGCCGTGCTTAAAGCATCGGTGAAAAGCTTGATTGTTTTAGGGCCGATATCCACCCCGATCCATCCATCCGGGATTTCTCCGGAAGTCAGTTTGATGTGGGCATGCTGGTCGACTTTATCCACAATCAAGTGGTCAACCGGCAGGAGTATATTGATTTTCCTGTCGCGCGCTTTCTTGAGTATATCCGTTGCGACGCTTATTTTATCTTTTTCCAGCTTGGATGAACCTATTTTCTTGCCTTCGGCGGCAAGGAAAGTATAAGCCATTCCGCCGCCGATGATAATCGTATCTACCAGCTCCATCAGATTATTGATTACCCCTATTTTATCGGAGACTTTGGCTCCGCCCAAAATAAGGACAAACGGCTTTTCGGCGGAAGAGACTACCTTGGTCAGGTATTCTATTTCCTTGGCAAGCAGGTATCCGGCGCCTGATTTCAGGTATTTGGTCACGCCGGCGATTGAAGCATGGGCGCGGTGCGAGCAGGCAAAGGCGTCGTTTATGTAAAGATCGCCCAGGAATGCCAGCTTCTTGGAGAAATTATCGTCATTCGCTTCTTCTTCCGGGTAAAACCTCAGGTTTTCCAAAAGAACCACATCGCCTTCGGCCATTTTTGAGACCGTCTTTTCTATATTCGCGCCGATAGTATCATCAAGCTTTTTAACGGGCCGGTTAATCAGTTGCGATAAGCGTTGGGCAACCGAATCCAGCTTGAATTTAGCTTCTTTATCTTTTGGCCTGCCCAGGTGGCTCATCAGGACCAGTTTCCCTTTATTACTAAGAATATGGTTTATAGTAGGGAGCACCGCTTTAATCCTGGTGTCATCCGTGATGTTTCCTTTTGCATCTTGGGGGACATTAAAATCAGCCCGGAGCAATATTCTCTTTCCGGTGATTTTCATATCATTTATGGTAAGCTTGTTTAACATAAATGTAAATCTCCTGTTAATAAGAACTATCAGGCATTTTTATGGGCATAAGCAATAATATCCGCCACCCGGTTGGAATAACCCCATTCATTATCGTACCAGCCGAATACCTTTACCTGGGTTTTATCAATGACCATGGTGGAAAGCGCGTCAAAGATGCAGGAATGGGTGTTTTCAATAATATCGCTGGAGACAATCGGGTCCTCGGTATATTCCAGGTAATCTTTCATCTTGCCGTTGGCGGCTTCCTTGAACGCCGCGTTGATATCGGCGACATTGGCTTCTTTTTTGAGGTCCACCACCAAATCGACAAGCGAGCCGGTCGGAACCGGAACACGGACGGCAACCCCATTTAGTTTTCCGGCGATTTCCGGGATAACTTCCCCGATGGCTTTGGCTGCGCCGGTAGAGGTGGGAATAATATTCATGGCGGCGGCGCGTGAACGGCGTAAATCTTTATGGATGAAATCCAGTACGGTTTGGTCGTTTGTATAAGCATGGATGGTGGTCATAAAACCCCTGAGAATGCCGTATTTATCGTTTAATATTTTAGCCAGCGGCGCCAAGGCGTTGGTGGTGCAGGAGGCGTTGGAAATAAGTTTGTGTGCCGGTTTAAGGGAGCTTTCATTTACCCCCATGACGATTACCGCATCGACCGGGTCTTTTGCCGGGGCTGTTAACAATACCCTTTTGGCGCCGGCTTTAAGGTGGCTTTCCATCTGGGCGCGTTTGGTGAATACGCCGGTGGATTCCACGACAAAATCTATTCCATAATCCTTCCAAGGTAATTTTGTTGGGTCTTTTTCCGCGATAATGGCTATCTTTTTCCCGTTAATGATAAAGGCGTTTTCTTTTACTTCAACCGTTCCGGGAAATTTCCTGTAAACGGTATCGTATTTAATCAGGTGCGCCAGAGTTTTGGCGTCTGAAAGGTCATTGACGATGGCAACCTCAAATTCAGGCCGTTTCATCATTATTTTGCAGACGTGCCTCCCGATTCTTCCAAAGCCGTTGATTGCTATCTTTATCGCCATACAATTGCTCCTTTCTATTAAATAAAATGCAACATATATAATAGGTATTAAATTAGTAACAAAGGATAATGTCAAGTTTTAGATGTAATTCTAATTCCGTTCTTAAGCCAGTCAAGATATGGTTTATTGCCGGCGGTGATTGGGAGCGCGATTATTTCTGGGGTTTCGTAAGGATGGAGCGATGTGATGTGTTTTACCAGCCTGTCAAATGATTTTTTATTTGTTTTTATTATTAACAATACTTCGTTATCGTCACATAACTTATTTTTCCATGTATAAAAAGAGCGTATTTTGGGGATTATATTGACGCAGGCAGCGAGTTTTTCTTGGATAAGGCTATGGCTGATTTTAACGGCGGTTTTTTCCGATGGGGCGGTTACGAAAACGACGATATACTGGGTCATCAATAAAATAATTAAGCTATTGGCCTAAAGGCAGCCATATGACCTTGGGGATTACCCTTTCCTGGTGTTCTCCTCCGCTGGCTACGACGATGATGGTTACGCGCAAACCGCTGTGTAATACCTCGCCTTCGGGGTCTTTATCACCGATGGGCCATTTGAATTTATCCTTAGGCTCGCTTGAGTCGCTGATCTGGCGGAATTTTTTGGACGCCGTATCATAATATTCTATATTTAAGGAAAGGACATAGTGGCAAAGGTCTAATTTAGATAATAGCGTATCTGTGCCCAATTCATAAACCTCGCGCCGCAATACATACAAAGGCCTTTTTGTTCGGACGGTTTCATTGACCGGTTTGCCGTCCTGTGATAGGAGGCTTAAGTCCGTATCCGGTTCAAGGCGGTAGGCGACGGAGCCGGTTCGGCTTTCTCCGTTAAGAGGAACGGTTGCAACAAAAGAGATTTTATCCTTGGCTTCTTCAGTGTCGGCGCCGCTTTTATCTTCGGATAGGCTGAAAACCTGCTTTCCTTCTTCTATGGGTAGGCATCCTTTCAGGTCGGTATCCAATGTGTTTAAGGCAAAAGATGCCGAATCGTAAATCAACAGCCGTTCCTGGGTATCCCGGTATGTGGACGAGCCCTGGCTGAAAATCATGGCGACAATACCCATGATTAACATCATTAAGCCGACCGCAACCAATAGTTCTATTAAGGTGAATCCGTTTGAAGCGCTCAATTCGTTTCTCATAATTTATCGTCCAGCTAACCTGAAAACAAATGCTTTTACCAGGCGAGGTTCGGCTTCATCCGATAAATACTCGCTTTTGGACAAGACCGGGACGCGGTAGACATTTATTTTAATATCATAAAGGCTGCGGGGCTTGAATTTTGGGCCCGTTTCGCTTGCCGGCCTGATATCATCAACCCGGTTAACGGTAAAAATATATCCCCATTGCTGGTAAGGGTCTGTCGGGTCATTGCCTTTTACGACACTGTCATACAGGGATTTTATGAACGTATCGCTTGCCAGCTTGAAAATCTTTTTCGGTTTATATGTTCGTTCTGCGTCCGGAGTGAGTTCTTTCGTGCCTTCGGGCGTGTAAACAAAGTATCTTAAAACCGCGGGGTCGGATGGCAGCGGCAAAGTAAATTCAAATGGTGACGATTTTTCTTCCAATCCGTCATGAGTGAATTTAAGCTTTGCCGGTTTGTTGTTTACCGTGTCTTCAGGATTTGAAGAACGCGCCGCGATGTTCAGCGCTTCTTTGACGGAATCGGCAACAAATGCGGCCATTCTTTCTTCGACAGATTCGTTGGTGCTGCGAATGCCTGCCGGGAACAATGAAAGTATGCCGACCAACCCGAGCAAGAGTATAACAACGGCCATCAATATTTCAAGGAGTGTCAAACCTTTATTGCCAGTTAAAATACACATTTTTCTCATTCCGGTTTATATATAATTTTTCGAATAATCCCGCTTGCTTCGATATCTAAAAAAACCTTACCCGGCCTTTTTTTGCTGTCAACCAGTATGATATCCGTATTGGTGTCGTTTGGATTTGGGTCAAGGGGTAAATCTTCGACCCCATTTGGGAATATGATTGACCCATCGTTTCTGAATGCCACGTAAGGGTCTTTTATTTTGAATAGCGGTGGACATTCATTCTCTGATAGAAAAATTACATCCTTGCTTAATTTAATCGGCGGAGCGACCTGGGTATCCGTATCACGATTGAATTTTTTATCATCATCGGTATCTTCGTAAAGCAGCATGGTTCCTTTATCGGGCATAAAATAAATAAAATGCATCAGTCTTTCGCTGGCCGCTAACTGGCGTGCCTGCGAAAATGCGTTTTTGATCAGGTATCCGCTTTGTTTTAATCCCTGTCCTTTTAACATGGTTGGCAGCATTATTACGGTCATTGACGTAATCATTATGATGATGGAAATAACCATCAAGAGTTCGATTAACGTAAATCCGTTTCTTTTCATACGATTACGGTCGTTTGGGTAAATTAATCTTTCATGTCCCAATTGGTGATATCGTCATATTTCTCCGATTCAGGGTCTTTGTCTTCTTCGCCGTTCGGCCCCCAGGAAGCAATATCAAAAGAAGTTTTATTGTTGAGCCCGTTCGGCAAATGGTCATCACCGGGGCATTTATAATACAAGCGGTTTCCCCATGAGTCCAGTATGTATTTTTCGCTGTCCAATTCCTGCTTTTTATAATATTCAATCGGGCCGTAAGGCTCGATTTGTTCTTCTCCGGTTTCCTGGTTCTTGTAGACAACGACTTCTATCTTTTCCCCGAGGAAATAATAAAGGTTTTGGGAACCTTCCCATGTGCCGGTGGTTTTGGGATATTCCTGGAATTTTTCGTAATATCTTTGCAGGGATGATTTAAGCCGTTCTATTAATGCTTTGGTGTTATCTAGCATGGCGCGTTCTTTATAGTTGGAAAACCCTGTGGCGACGATTGTGCCTAAAATCATGATTATCGCGCAGACCACGAGCATTTCCAGCAATGTAAAACCTTTAATCTTATTCATAACGCCTCTATAATAAAATATACATGATATTGCTTGCCGAGTCAACTTTTGTTGTTAATTTATAGGATATTTTATGGAGGTAATCCCGGCGTATCGTCGGGATGGCCTCCCTAGTCTTAAAGCATATGGAGGTGAGGGGATTCGAACCCCTGGCCTGCTGATTGCGAACCAGCCGCTCTCCCAGCTGAGCTACACCCCCGTTTTAGTTTAATAGATACCCACGCCTTTACAGGCGTGGTTCTTATTGCTTCAGGCTTCGCCTGTCCAGCAACTTCGTTGCTGGAAACGGCTTTCACCCCCGCCTTCACAGGCGGGGAACTCCCGCTGTTATTAGAAAATCAAATTAGCAGAATATCAGCAAATTGTCAAACCAAAATAGATTGATTTTCCTGAAGATAATAGTAAACTATGACTTATGTTTGAAGCAAGTTATTATGAAGTTATAAAACCGGATGATAGTGTAGCGGCCAATAAAGTCCGCTGCCACATATGCCCGCATAATTGCCTTATCGCTCCGGATAAAACAGGTATCTGCCGGCAGAGGAAAAATATTAGCGGCAGGCTGTATCTCATTAATTACGGAAAAGTTACTTCGGTTAATCTCGACCCAATAGAGAAAAAACCGCTGTATCACTTTCATCCGGCTAGCCAGATTATTTCTTTCGGCACTAATGGATGCAATTTAAGCTGTATGTTCTGCCAGAACTGGTCTATTTCACAGGAAGATGCAGGGACAGAAGATATTTCACCTCGTGACGCGATTAAAATCGCCCAACAGCATAAATCAAATGGAATTGCTTATACATATAATGAGCCTTTGATGTGGTATGAATTCGTCCGCGACTGCGCCAAATTAGCGCGTGAAGCCAATCTCAAAAATGTCTTGGTAACCAACGGATTTATCAATCCGGAGCCTTTTGCCGAATTACTGCCTTATATTGACGCGCTGAATATTGATATCAAAAGCATCCACCCTGAATTCTACAAGAAATTATGCAAAGCGCGCCTTGAACCGGTATTGGAAACGGCTAAAACGGCAAAGAAGAAGGCTCATGTCGAAATTACCAACCTGATAATCCCCGAGGAAAATGATACGGAGGATGACTTCCGCAAGATTTCCGAATGGGTTGCCGAAAACCTGGGCAAGGATACGCCGTTGCATTTTTCCGCTTATTATCCGACTTATAAATTAAATAATCCGCCCACTCCGCCAAGCACGCTTCAGAAGGCATACGAAATCGGCAGGAAATACTTGGATTATGTCTATTTGGGGAATGTTAGTGTGGAAAAAGGCAGGGATACGTTTTGTGTCAAATGCCGGACAAAACTTATCCAGAGAATCGGGTATAACGTAAAGATTCTCAGGCTTGCTAAAGATAGTAGCAATGTATCTCCGAAAGGGGGCGGCAGATGCGGTAATTGCGGAGCGGAGAATAATATTATTCTGTAAAGCAGGCTGATAGTATTACCACATTTCGATTTCGGGTTCCAATGATATATTGAACTTGGTTTTGACAACGTTTTGGATGTGGTTAATCAGGTTGGTGATATCTTCTGACTTTGCGTTGCCTGTATTTATGATATAATTGGCGTGTTTTTCGGAGACTTTGGCTCCGCCGATAGCATAGCCTTTCAATCCTGTTTGGTCAATAAGTTTTCCTGCCCCGACGCTTTCGGTCGGGACGTTCCCGAAATTATCGGGACTTCCGCTGGTCGCGCTTCGCGCCGGATTCTTGAATACGCATCCGGCGCTTTTATCCGCCAGCGGTTGTAATAGGTTCTTTTCCTCAAGTATTTTCTGGAAGCGGTTTTTTAATTCATCAGGAGTTGCCCCATTCAACCGGAAATTGGCGGACAAGATGACATTCTTGCCTTTTAAGGAAGATGTGCGATAGCCGAATGTCAGCTTGGATTTATCAATGAGCGATTCTTCACCGAAACGGTTTAATATGATGACCGAAGCCAGATAATCGCTGATATTACCGTATTTGCCTCCGGCATTCATTGCCACCGCGCCGCCGATAGAGCCCGGGATGCCGGCTAATACTTCAAATCCCTGCAATCCGGCGCTGATACATTTGTTTATCAGGTGCGATAGTCCATATCCTGCTTCCACTTCAATATTTTTGCCGCTGATATTGAGCCCGGTAAGGTTTGTTTTTATAACGATTCCCTTAACGCCTTTATCAGAGACAAGCAGGTTAGTTCCATTGCCGAGTATGTGAACGGGTAATTTATTTTCCCGGCACAAAGCGTATATTTCTTTTAGCTGGTCTATATCGGTAGGGGAGATAAAAACTTCGGCAGGACCGCCGATTCCAAACGAGGTATGCTTGGACAGCGGTTCATTAAACCGAGTGATTTTTCCGTAAGGCTTAAATAATTCTTTTAAATCGGTCATTTTGTTAGTTCAACCGCTATTTTCCAAACATCTCCTGCCCCCATAGTAATCACTGCATCGTGTTTAGTCAAGTGATTTCGGAGATGTTTTATTATTTCCGGAAACTTAGGGATATAATAAGCATTGCCCCCTTTTTGGTTTATTTTCTCAGAGAGCAGTTTGGAAGAGACGCGTTTCTTTTCTGCTTCGCTGTCACGGGCGAAATAGATATCAGGTAAAATGACTTTATCAGCTTTGGAGAGAACATCAGTGAATTCATTAATTAAGCATCTTGTCCGGTGCGCCTGATGAGGTTGGAAAACCAGGCATATTTGCTTATCAGGATACAAGCCCCGCGCGGCATTTAATGTGGCCTTTATTTCGGTGGGGTGGTGCCCGTAGTCGTCTATGACCAGAGCGCCGTTAAAAGCTCCGTGGTATTGGAAACGCCTCCCAACCCCGCTGAATTTATCCAGCGCTTGCCTGACTCTGTTTTTATTTAGTTTGAGATGATGGGTAACTGCCAAGACGGCCAAGGCATTATAGATATTATGTATTCCCTGGATGTGGAGTGAGAAACGGCTGTAGGGTTTCTTATGATATAATGCCTTAAAATACCATTTCCCATTCTTTAGTTTGATATCAGTTGCGCGCCAGTCGCATTTTTCGCTTAAGCCGAAGCTGATGATTTTACGTTTGAGGCCGGCGATTGCCTTTCCGGTATTCTTGTCATCGCCGTTTGCGATGATTATTCCGTCATTCGGAACACGTCCGGCAAAAAACCTGAATGATTTAATGATGTTGGATAAATTCTTATAATAATCCAGGTGATCCGCTTCGATATTAGTGATAACGGCGATTTTATAAAATAAGCTGTGGAATGAACGGTCGTATTCGCAGGCTTCGCTGACAAAGAAATCGCCTTTATCCACATGCGCGCTTGCTTTTAAATCAGTCACATACCCTCCGATGACGAATGACGGTTTTTCACCGGCATGGCTTAAGGTATATGCCAATAAGGAACTGGTGGTGGTTTTTCCATGGCATCCGGCGACGGCAATTCCGTATTTTTCGCGCATGAGAAGCCCAACCATTTGTGCGTATTTCAGTATAGGTATGTTAAACTCTTTTGCCCTGATTATTTCCGGGTTGGTATTAGTTATGGCGGCTGATTTGACCACGAGGCAACAGCGCCGGTTAATATTTTTTGATGCATGTCCGATATGCACTTTTATCCCTTTAGCTTTAAGCGCTTGAAGAGCAGGAGATGCTTGCATATCAGAGCCGGTAACTTTGTAGCCGCGCTGGATTAAACAGCCTGCCAGTCCACACATCCCGGTTCCGCCTATGCCGATAAGGTGGATAAGGCCGTTTCTTTCAAGATTTAAAGTCGACGAATCTTTTAACCGTTTCATTAAACTTCTGCCAGATTCTTGAAATCCCTGTCGTTCCAGTAAGGCTTAAATATATTGTCATTGAGCGCTTCGTCTTTAAGCTCGCTGTCTATGACAAAGGCCTTTTTTAAATACTCAAGCATATCGGATTTTTTGTGGAGCAGGGCATAGGCAGTTGCCAGATTATAAAGGATGATGGGGTTGTCCGGCGCAAGCTGGAGCGACTTTTTGTAAGATTCCACCGCTTCATCATAACGTTCCAGGTTTCTTAACGCGGTTCCGTGGTTATTCCAAGCGTGGTAATAGCCCGGATTAAGGTCCAAAACTTTCTTAAAGTATTTAAGCGCATCCTTATTGCGTCCGTTCAGGAGATAAAAAGAGCCGCCGATGAATGTGGTGTAAGCCTCGGCTTCATTTGAAAACTTTTTCTTATTTTCCTCTAATTCCTTATCAAGCCGTTCACGCTGGTCGGAGAGGAGTTTTTTTATTTCCCTTTCCATGTCCTGTTTGGTTTGCGCGACGGTTGCCTTGAGTTCGTTTTCCGCTTTTTCCCTCAAGCTCATGCTGCCTTCGCGTATACGGTGTTCCAGGTTTTGCTGAAGGAGATCTGAAAACCTTTCTATTTCAACCGAATTTTCTTCTTTTAGCTTATGGAAAAATTCGGTGGATTCAGCGCGTCTTTTTTCTATTTCGTTCATGAGGTTATCAAACCGCTGGGTTACTCCGTCCGCCTCCGAGACATAGCGTTCCACTTTCTTGATGATTTCCTTGGTTTCCTTTATCTTGGAGCCTCCGATAAAGCTGAAAACCATGATGAAAAGGAAAAGGATAAGCAGTGAAATAATAATGACAATAAAGCTCACATTTAAGTAAGTGCGCGTTTCGGCGAGCTCTCGTTCGGTCAGGCTGGTTTCCCTGAATTCCTTGCTGCCGGCTTCATCCCACCATTTTATCCAGGCGTCGTATTCCGTGCCGAGTTGTTTTTGCCCGGTGATGGTTGCCAGCGCATTATGGAGTGCGTTTTTGACTTCTTCCTTGTCTTCGGATTCCAGGGCGTCAATCAGTGATTTCACCGCGGTTCGGGAATTCATGGTGGCCAGGATATTTGCGGCATCGCGCCGGGCAGTCCATTTTTTATCCCTCAGGTAGCTTATGATTTCCGCTTCATCAGCACGCAGGGATAAAGTTGCCATTAACATTAATAATGCAACCAGGCAGGGCTTTAATAATTGTTTCATAGTCAAACTCCTTGTTAATTATGTTCCGCAAATACAGGGATAGTTTTATGGATTACCTCTATATTAATCGGCAAATAGCCGCAGAAGTCTCCATCAACCTGGACGGGAACCTTATCCGGGCTGGATATCCGTATTTTCCTGCCGTGATGGTAAGATGAATTCATATTTTTGGTCACATCCCCCCAAAAGGCATCCAAATAATACCTGATTATTTCACGCCCGCTTTGGGCTTTGAACCATACGATATCCAGAAGTCCGTCATCTGTCTTAGCTTTTTGGGCGAATACCAGGGGACCGCCATAGCTCCTTGAATTTGCCACTTGTATAAACGCGGCTTTTTCCGTAATCAGCTTGCCGTCTATTTTCAGTGTTAGCTTGGGGAGTTTATAATACATCGCCGTTTTTAATGCTATCGGCACGTAACTGGTCGTATGGGGATGGAAATCCGCGCCTTTACGTCTTTTATGATGCTGGTCGGCGACTTCGGCGTCAAAGCCGACACCTGCCATTGAGATGAATAATCTCGGCTTTTCCTTATCGGAACCGAAATTAATTTTCCCTATATCAAGCATCATTGTTTTCCCGGAGTTTAATAGACAGACGAATTCTTTAACGTTTGATGTTATTTTTAGTTCCTTGGCGATTACGTTTCCAGAGCCTACCGGTATAATTCCTAAAGGAACGCTGAATTTTATATCGCTTAGCCCGTTGATAACTTCATTAATGGTGCCGTCTCCGCCGATGCAGACCAGAGCGTCAAATTCGTTTCCTCTTGAAGCGGTTTTACATCCGTCCCCGGCTTTGGATGTTTCCTTTACGAACGGTTCATAATCAGAGCGTTTTAACTCGGTAAGGAGCCGTTTCAAGAGGAGTTTACCGCGCCCGGCGCCGGCAATGGGATTTACGATAATGCCCAGTTTTTTCATAGATGATTCGTAATCTATCATATTTGGTAAGAGATTTCAACAAAAATCCTTGACACTCGGCGTGATTCGTGTAGAATTGATGCTTCACAGATATAAGAACGCGGGGTGGAGCAGTCTGGCAGCTCGCAAGGCTCATAACCTTGAGGTCGCCGGTTCAAATCCGGCCCCCGCTATTTTACCTTTCCTAGCTTTGTGATATCTCTTTAAAGGCTTTATTCGGAATATAGTAAACTTATATGAGGTTATATGCCGATAGAAATAAAAGAATTTGTCTTGACAATTATCCAGGAGTTGATATTATTCCTATAAGTATAGCAGGAGGTAAAGTATGAAAAACAAATGGGTTTTAGTATTACTTGGTATCCTAATCGTATCAGCTGGTTGTTCATGGTTTAAAAGGGCTCCGTCTAAAATAACCAATGCCGTTACATACCAGGCCGAATCAGGTTCGCTGGACCAGCCGAGTGATATTCCTATCCCGGCTAATTTTGCCTATCAGAAATTTGATTCTATTTATTTGGTGGATGGTAATATCCGGACCGGCACGCTTAAATATATAGCTACCGAATTTGTTTCGACTTTGGATGTCCTGAAGTTTTACGAGGAAAGAATGCCCAAGTATAAATGGGAAGAAGTCGCCACCGCTACGGCTAACGGCAAGAAAATAAAGGTTTACAAGCAAGTCTCCGGGGAAGACACCTGCAAAATTTCTATTTATCGCAACGATTACGACAAGTTGGAACTCTTGGTGGAAGTCGGACGCAAATAGGGTTTGTTTATTCCTTAAGCTTTTTCTGCAAATTAGCGGCGCGTTCGTTATCCTGGTCTTTTCTTAAAGCAAGTGCGACATAAGTCCCGGCTTTTTCCTTATCACCGGATTCAAAGTATATTTCCGCCATGTGCGCATAAAATACCGAGCATTTCTGGTTTACAGAATAATTTTCCTCCAGCTGTTTTATCAGGAATATTGCGACTTGGTATTCACGTAATGCTTTAGCATAATCTTTTTTCTCCCAATAAGCCAGACCGAGCCTGGCGTGGAGCGCGATGTCTTTCGGGTCCAGATAAACCGTATTTTCCAGGACCTTGATTAATTCGTCGAATTTGTTTTCTTTCCAGTAAATATCTGTCACTTTCATCTGGGTGGCGAAATCCTCATAGGCGATTTTTACATAATCTTCCAGCTCTTTTGCCATCTTTGCCGCCTCACCTGCGTTTTCGTAAATCGTCGCCAGGTAATAATAAGGATTATCCTCGTATTTGATGTATGAGGGGAAGCACCGTTTGGCTTCGTTAAATTCCTTGATTGCTTTTTCCGCCTGGTCGGATTTCATGTAGGATATCCCAAGTTTAAAATGCGTGCCGAAATCATCCGCGCCGGAAGCTAGGGCTTTGTTGTAATATTCTATGGCAGTTGAATAGCGGCGTTTTGACTGATGGTAAAATATATCACCCATGGTAATCAGTGCTTCCGTATTCTTGGGATTTATTGCCAATGCCTTATCCGCCAGTTCCTGTGCTTCAAGCAGGCTTTCCTTGACCAGGGCAATCCTTGCCAGGGCGGATAACGCTTCTTCGTCTCCCGTATTCTTTGCCAGGCGTTCATTCAATGTCTTTTCTTCTTTTAACCGGGGTTGTTTCCTTATCTTAATCCTTTTAATCCAGTCGTTTTCGAAATACTGGAAGAATTCTTTGTCAAAATCGCTTAAACTTTTACCGAGGCATTCCTGGAAAACGACATCCTGTTTTTTACGTTCTCCGAACCCCTTGAGCATGGCAATTATTTTATCCATCCCGTATTTATTATAAATATATTCTATAACAATCGAGCTTAAAAGGTAAGTATGGAGGAGGTCGAATCCCTTTTTCTGTGTGAAGCTTTCCATGTGTTGAAGTTTGCCGGATTCATACGCCTGGTAAATTGGGGTTTCCAGCGTGCGCGCCCAGTTGGGGTTGATGAGTTTTTCAGACCAGACCGAACATCCCTCGGTAAACCAGCGGGGGACTCGGAACTTGCTTAATTGCAGGGTGATGATGTGCTTGAATTCGTGAACAGTTACCGTGCCCCAATGGAAACGCTTGCGCAGTTTTTCCTGGACTTCCGGAGAATATACCAGGAATGTCTTGGCAAAGCACACGCCCAGCGCGAAATCGACTCCCGGCAACCCCGTCATCCTTACGGAGAAATCATTCATGCTTGGGAAGACCTCACAAAGAAGAGGCGGTTCCGGTTTGAATTTATATAAATCCGTGAATTTCTTATACGCTTTTTCCAGTAGTTCGGTCATATACGGGGCTAACATCTCCGCTTCGGACTTGTTCAATTTAATAGTAAAGTGTTCGGTTTTGATTTCAACGAACTCCGCTTTTATTGCGTCGAGCAGTTTCAATGTGTTTTTTACCGTCGGATGGAACGGGTCGCGGTTGTGAGCTTCTTCCAAAAGTTTTATCGCTTCTTCTTCTGCCTCTGGTCCGCATTTCAATCCGTTAAGGCCCAGTGCAATATAACCCGCCCATAATTGCGGGTCAAGCTCAACCGCTTTCTTATAAAACGGCTGGGCATCCAGGTATAACATGCGGAACATGCTCGCGCAGTTGTTACCGAGAATGTAATAAAACAGCGCCGGTTTGGGGTTTATTTTAATGATTTCAGCACAGGCCTTGTCGAATTCCTTGATGTCGTTATTAAGGTAATAAATGCTCGCCTTGGTGGCGTTAAAAGAAATAGAATTCGGATTGATTGCCAACGCTTTATCGATTGACTTTAATGCCTCATCGGGTTGCTCTTCCGCAAGGTTAGCGAGCGCCAAAAGCTCTAATGCCTCCGGGTAATTCGGGTTGATGGCTAACAGCTTTTCCAGGATGGCTTTGGTCGTTTCCGGGCTTTCCATGAACTGGCAGTAAGCCATGCCGAGGATTGCTTGCGGGTATTCGGGATTTATTTTCAGGGCGGATTGGAAACAATTAATCGCTTCCGGGATATCGTCTTTATCCAGGTAGCAGGTTCCCCAGAATGTGTAGAGGCGCGGATTTGCTTTATCAAGCTCTTCCACCGAAGGCAGGACAAAGTTATTGACGAAATGGAAGGTGTTCAAATCACCATTGCGGGTCGCAAACATCCACAAGCCTTCTGCCAGCGTGATAAGGTCATCCGCCGAAGTGAGTTTCTGGATATCTTGTTCCGTAAGCTTGGTAAATACTTCCGCTTCCTTTTCCGTTTCGGCATATTTGCCGGTTTCCATGTAAAGCTTGCATCGCAACAAGCGCGCCTTTAGGTTATTCGGGTCAGTTTTCATAATCGCGTCCAGCAGGGTTTCTGCTCCTTTATAATCTCCGCGGATAAAAAGCACTTCTGCCTTGCCGCTTTGCGCTTTGATATTGGCGGGCTCTTTTACCAGGAGCTCGTCATAGAGTTTCAGGCATTCGTCATATTTGCCTTTAATAAGGAGTTCCGTTGCCGGGTCCGCGTTTGGGGCGGGGCTCTGCGGCTGCTCCGCTTTTTCTGGTTCCGGTAGGGGTGTTTCATTCACCGCATCCTGCGCGGTAACGGTTATGGAAACGAGTAAAACTAAAATACAAGCTTTTAAGATTAATCCGGAAGCTTTAATCATAATCAATTCTCCTGATAGTTAATGTTATATTATTAAACAATCAAGTGACAAATAAGTCTAATAAAAAATTACGTATTGTTACTTTGTATTGGGCTCGACGATAGATTTGATGGTTTCTTTCATGATAGGCAGGGTGATTTTGGCGGTGGTGCCCTGGTTGCGCTTGCTTTCCAGCGTGATTTTGCCTCCGTGGTTTTCGATGATATTAAAGGCAACCGATAATCCCAGCCCGGTTCCTTTACCTGGCTCTTTGCTGGTATAAAAAAGGTCGAATGCCTGCTTGATTTCATTTTCGGACATGCCTATGCCGTCATCCTTGACCGAGATGGTCAGGGCGCGGGCGTTTACCTCGTGGAAGATCTCTATCTTGCCCCTGTTCGCATCGGGTTTCTGCTGCCTGACGGTAAGAATGGCGTCTATCGCGTTCATCATCAGGTTCAAAAATACCTGCTGTAGTTCATTACCTTCTCCGAAAATACTGGGCAGACTGAGCGGGACGGAATTTTCCACTGTGATATTATTGCTTTCAAGCCGGTGCTGGACCAGCAAGATGGCGCGGTCAATGACCGGTTTCAAATCCACCGCCTGCGGAGCCAGTTTCCTCGGGAAGAACTGCAATATTTTCTTTACCGTTTCCGCAATCCGGTCAAGCCCGTCTATGATTAAATCCAGGTATTCATCGGCTTTTTCCTTATCCAGTTTGCCGCCTTTCAGGGATTCCGCAGCGTTAATGATTCCTCCCAGAGGATTGTTTATTTCGTGGGCGATTCCGGCGGCAAGAGTGCCCGTTGCCGATAGGCGCTGGGCGATAATAAGCTGTTCCTCAGTGGTTTTTATCTTTACCTGTGCTTCTTCAATCTTCGTTTCCATGTGCCCGCGGTGTTCCTTGATTTCATTGAGCATCAGGTTGAAAGTGTTGATGAGGTTGGTTACCTCGTCATTGCCGCTGACAGGCTTGATTTCAACATTATAATCTCCCTTGGCGATATGGCTGCTTGTCTTTGAAAGTGTTTCGATTGGCTTAATGACCAATCTTGTCAGCAAGAAATAAATGCTCAGGATAAGGAGAATCGTTCCTAAGGGCATTATGAGGAGGATGATTACAATGGAATCCCACGGGTCAAATTTGGAAAGGGTAAGGTATTGCATATCCATCTTAACGCCGACCGATTTGCCGTCTTTGGGCATAATCAGCCAGGTGGAAACGTTGCTTCCATTGATAAAGACGTGAGAATCAATCCTCATCGCCATCATAAGGTCGTTATCCTGCTTATAGGCGGTGCGTTCTTGGCTTGATAGCGGTGCGCTTGATGAAAGCACTTCAAAATCGCTGTCTACAATCACCCATTTGGAAAAAAGACCGGTTGAATTGAGCCTTCCCTGGAGAATTTTCCAGTCGTTGATATTAGCCAGCCAGTCCTGGACGATTTTAAGGTTAAGCTGGGCGATTTCGTTCTGGGTGGCCTTGATACGCGTTTCGGTATCGACATAGAGGCTTAAAGTAAGAAGCCCCAGTATCAAGACCATTACACTGATAATGGCGATAAGTATTTTATAGCGCAGAGACATGGCAGTATTCTAGCTAATTTATAGTTTCCGGATTAAGTAAATCCGGTAATTACTTGCCGCCGCCGATATTCTGCATCAAGGAGACTAGCGGCATAAATAGCGCCACGACGATAAAGCCGACCGCGCCTCCCAAAAAGATAATAATCATCGGTTCAAGGATACTGGTTAGCGAGCCGACCAGGATATCCACTTCTGATTCATAAGTATCGGCTATTTTCATCAGCATCTTATCGAGTTCGCCGGTTTCCTCGCCGACTTCTATCATATCTATGACCATATCCTCAAAAACACCGCTTTGCCCTAGGGGACCAGCGATGCTTTCGCCTTCGCGGATACTGTCGTGTGTTTTCTGGATGGCCGCGGCAATGACTTCGTTGCCGATGGCGTTGCGGACGATAGTTAAGGCTTCCAGGATAGGCACGCCGCTGGCCAGGAGTGTTCCGAACGTCCGGCAAAAACGGGCGATAGCAGCTTTGCGGACGATTATTCCCAAAAGGGGCATTCTTAACCGCATCATATCAAGCGTGAATCTTCCCTTTTCCGAACGGCTCATCGCGACGAAAATCAGGTAAAACCCCAAGGGAATTCCCGGGATGAGGTACCAGAAATTCTGCACGGTTGTCGCAACGTTAAGCACTATCTGGGTCATCATCGGCAAGCCTTCCTTGCCGGCCAGTTCCTTAAAGACTTTCTCGAACTGCGGGATGACCTGTGTCATGATTACCGCCAGGATTATGACCGCCACGATAATGACTACCGCCGGATAAGCCATAGCGCCGATGACTTTTCTTTTTAATGCCTGTGATTTTTCCATGAATGTAGCCAGCCTGTTTAAGATGGTATCCAAAACGCCGCCGATTTCTCCGGCTTTAACCATGTTGACATATAGTTTGTCAAACGCCTTGGGATGTTTTGACATGGCGTCGGATAGGGTGCTGCCGCCTTCGACATCATCCGCGACATCCTGGACCATATATTTTAAAGGAGAAGGTTTTATCTGGTTAGAGAGAATTTTAAGGCTTCTTAATAATGGAAGTCCGGCATTTTGTAAAACGGCCAGCTGAGTGGTGAATTGGCTCAATTGTTTGTTGCTTACCCCGCCGAAGCGGCTTAAGTTGAATCCGCCGGATTTCTTTCCCGGGACGACTCCGACCGGACCGCCTTTTTGGCCGGCAGAGGGCGAAGCGCTTTTGGCGCCGGCTTTTTCCTTGACCGCAGTCGGGAAATAGCCCATCTTGCGGATTTTATCCGCAGCTTCCTGTCCGTTAGCCGCATCGATTTCTGATTTAAATTTCTTGCCTGAACGGTCTACTGCTTCGTATGAAAATACTGCCATAAATCGCTCCTTTATATAAAGGTTACGTGCGAATTATAATAGATTAAATCACTTTAATAGTCAAGTGATTTTAGTGTTTTAGTGTTAATTTGCGGAAACCGGCTGTCCGGCGATAATCACCTGAACAGTTTTGCCTTTTACTTTCCACCCGGCAAACGGGCAGTTGCGGCTCTTGGATTTGAATTCTTCCGGATTAATCGTCCATTCCTTATTAAGGTTTATGATGGTAATATCCGCGTCCGCACCCGGTGATAGGGTGCCCTTGGGGATTCCAAGTATCCGCGCCGGATTGACGGTTACTTTGGCAATCGCTTCGGAAAGCGAGAGTATTTTCTTGTGGACCAGTTCGGTCAGCATAATCGGCAGGACGGTTTCCAGCCCTATTACTCCGAAGGGCGCTACGCTGAATTCGACATCCTTCTTTTCCGGAGAATGGGGCGCGTGGTCGGAGGCGATTACGTCTATCGTTCCGTTCTTTAATCCGTCTAATAATGCTTGCCGGTCTTCTTCTGTCCGTAACGGCGGATTCATCTTGAAGTTTGTATTAAATCCGTCGCCGCCGAAACGGGGTGTTTTAATGGCGTCATCGGTTAAAGTGAAGTGGTGGGGTGTAACCTCGGCAGTAACTTTCAGACCTTCCTTCTTGGCATTGGCGACCAGATTGACCGCCTCAGCCGTTGAAATATGGGCGATATGCAGTTTGCCGCCGGTTAAGCGCGCCAGGGCGATATCGCGATAGACCATGATTTCTTCCGCCACCGCGGGGATCCCGGGCAGTCCTAAAAGTGTGGAAATATAGCCTTCGTTCATTACGCCTTCTTTGATAAGCGTTTTATTCTCGCAATGGGCGATGATGGCTTTATTGAACATAGACGAATATTCCAGCCCGCGCCGCATTACCTCGGCGGAAGCGACCGGGTCGCCGTCATCGGAAAATGCCACGGCGCCGCCTCGGGCGAGCTGTCCGATTTCCGCCAGTTCCTCGCCTTTCCGTCCCTTAGTCACCGCGCCGATAGGGAAGACATTCGCCTTCCCGCTTCGCTTTGCCTGTATATAAACGAATTCCGCGGACGCTTCGTTATCAACCGGAGGGTCGGTATTGGGCATGCAGGCAACAGAGGTAAACCCGCCGTTTATCGCCGCGGCAGAACCTGAAGCGATGGTTTCTTCATCTTCTTTGCCCGGTTCGCGCAAATGGACGTGCATATCAATCAAGCCCGGCGTTACGACCAATCCCTTGGCGTTGATTGTCTTATCAGCTTTTGGAGCTTTGGTGCCGACTGAGACAATTTTACCGTCTTTGATAAATACATTGGCGGTTTTATTAATCTTATTCGCCGGGTCTATCACCAAGCCGTTTTTTATAAGTAAGGTTGTCATTTCTTTTCCTCTTCCGCAAACAGGGCGGAAAGTTCTGGTAAGAATATCGGACTCCAGTCGGGAGAACTGTCGCTTTTAGGATTATTTGTCAATCTTGTCTGGTTTTTGCCGTCGGCATCCATCACATAAATTTCACTATTACCATCCCGCTCTGATACAAAGGCAATCTTCTTGCCATCCGGGCTCCAACGAGGAGATATATCGTTTTTAGGGCTGTCCGTCAATCTGGTCTGATTCTTGCCATCTGCGTCCATCGTATAAATATCAGAATTGCCATCCCGATTTGAGTCAAAGGCAATCTTTGGATGGCAGAGAGAATAAAGGGACTGGCGTATTCTATTAGCACGCATATTTAATTCCGGGTTTTTATCGGTTGAGGCTTCTTTAATAAGCTTGGAGAATTTTTCTATCTCTGATTTTATCTTGTCCCGGAGTTTAGAATCCGCTTTCCAATACTTTTCAATCATCTTATCACCGATTTGGGTCAATTCATTTTGCGCTTTATCCCGTGCCTCAAAATCATCATCGCCAAGCTGCTTAATCAACTCCTTGACACGGTCAGTAGGGGCTTTCCCCTCATCTGCTGAGTAAACAAAGTGGAAACATAAAACGCAAAGCAGACAAAGTATTAATAACCCTTTCATAATAGATTCATTTCTGCGTTTATCTGTGGTTAATATTTATTCTTCCGTCGGGGTTTTTATCCCCATCATTTTATCCCTAAAAGATGAAACCAGATACAGGACCGCCATCCTGACCGCCAATCCGTTGGTTACCTGACGGAGGATTACCGAATGCGCTCCATCCGCCACTTCCGGGGTTATTTCCACCCCGCGGTTAATCGGGCCCGGATGCATAATCAGGACATCCTTCTTGGCGTGTTTCATGCGCTCGGAATTTATCCCGAAAAGCCGGGAGTATTCGCGGATGGACGGGAAGAGGTTGGATTTCTGCCGTTCCATCTGGATTCTTAAAATATTTATCACATCCAGTTCATCAATGATTTCATCGATATCATAGCATATCTTTACGCCCAGCTTGGTCAGTTCCTTGGGAATTAAGGTTGCTGGCCCGACCGCGATAACCTCGGCGCCCAGTTTGGTCAGTCCCCAGATATTGGAGCGCGCCACCCGGCTGTGCTGGATATCGCCGACTACGGCGACCTTCAATCCTTTAATCTGTTTCTTTTTCTCACGCATCGTGAAGATGTCAAGCAAGCCTTGTGTCGGGTGTTCGTGCGCGCCGTCTCCGGCATTGACGATGCTGGCGTCTATGATGCGCGAAAGAAGATGCGGCGTTCCCGGCGCCGTATGGCGTATAATTACGATATCCACTCCCATGGCTTCTATGTTCTTGGCGGTGTCCTTGAGCGTCTCGCCTTTGGAAAGGCTGCTGGTGGATGGGGAGAAATCCACGATATCCGCGCTCAGGCGCTTGGCGGCAAGCGAGAAGGAGATTTTAGTCCGCGTGCTCGCCTCGACAAACATATTGACCACGACCTTGCCGCGCAATGCCGGAACTTTCTTGATATTGCGGGTGGAAACTTCCTTGAAAGAGGCGGCGGTATCGAGTATGTAAGTAATCTCTTCCGCGGTCAGGTGTTCTAAGCCCAGAAGATGCTTGTGCTTCCATTCAAAACCCTGCTTTTCTTTATGGGCTTTTGTCATTTCAGCCTCACCTCGTCAAATCCGTCGGTTTCTTCGAATCTGACTTCTACGATTTCGTTGTCTTTGGTCGCTATTGTCTTGCCGGCATAATCCGCGGCAATCGGGAGTTCCCTGTGCCCGCGGTCAATCAAAACGGCTAATCGGATGCATTTCGGGCGTCCGAAATCCGAAAGCTCATTTAAAGCCGCGCGGACGGTCCGGCCGGTATATAAAACGTCGTCAACCAGGATGACGACTTTATCGGTAAGGTTGAAATTGATATCGGTTGCCTTGACGATAGGGGCGGGGCCGACGGTTGCCAGGTCGTCGCGGTAAAGGGTGATATCCAAGGCGCCTAGCGGGGTTTTCTTTTTGGTGGATGATTCAAGCTCTTCCTGAAGGCGTTTGGCTAAGGTAAGCCCTCGCGTATAAATACCGATAAGGGCGAGCGATTTCAAATCCGACTTGTTGGCGGCAATACTCTTGGCGAGTTCTTTAATGGCCTTGGTGACTTCATTGGCCGTGAAAACCAATTTAGCCTTTTTCATATTGAGTGTGTTTTTTACCATAAGAGGGGCAATAAGTCAAATAATTTAGAGTATCTAACAGTATATGCCACTAAGGCAGTGCGAGTTTAACGAGCCTCCCTTTAGGGACAAAGACACAAAGAATACAAGGGCTTTTAATCCTTTGAACTATTGAGCGGTTGTCCGCCAAAGGCGGATCCGCCTCAGGCGGAAACAGTTGAACTCTCCGGTATAATTGGCTTGACTTAATAGGAAAGGATTATATAATAACGAAATCATATGACATTATATACACATAAAAGACTTATCCAGGTTTGTGGATTATTGCTGTTAATATGGGCGGGGATACTCGTTGTGGAGTTTATTGAACTGATTGGTGGGCTTAATGCGCTGAATAGGTGGATATCTGAAGCAAAATACGAAGAGCTTATCTCGAAATTGGAAAAAAAACGTCTTGAGCAATATATTTCTCTTATTTTTACCGTGCTTTTAATTGTCCCAAGCATAGTCACGGCATTAGGTCTTTGGTTTTATAAAAATTGGGCAAGGATATCAGCGGTTGTAATAAGCAGTATTTCTGCTTTGTTTGTTTTCTATGTGGGCATCAAGGCTTTTATAGCAGATTATAAGTTGCATAAATTGATTGAAGAGTCGGAGGGCAGTATTATGTGTATACTGCATGCTGATCCTCCTGTTATTTGGTATTTGATGATAATAGCATGTGCTGTCTTTATTACAGTAGTTATGCTCAACAAAAACACCAAGCTCCTGTTCGAACGCAAAGGCAAGCTGGAATAATAATTATCTTTTAGCTGTATTAACTCTGCGCTCTCCCGCCCCGACGTAATGTCGGGGACGAGGCTCCCGCCTATAATGGCGTCGCCCTTCGGGACGAACCTCGCCCGTATGGGCGGGATGTCCGCCTGTGGGCGACGCCCCGATACATCGGGGCGGCTGTGGCTAATCGTTCAGGGTAATAGGGGATAGGGCTGTTAACCCATCCTTTATCCGAATAGGCGGTCAGGAGTATTCTTTAACCCATATCTCTTTAATCATACCATGGCTGGTCGTAATGATTAATAGGGGTGGGGTAGGTTAACCATCCGGCTATTCCGTATCATTCCGCTATCCTAATCCATTCATCCATCCGGCCAGTATATTTCCTTTAACCAGCCCGGACTATTCTTTAGAGTGGGGTAGAGTTATTGCCCCACTAGGTGGTCATGTAGATATAGTCAATAGGTCATAGTATTATTGTTCATTTTAGATAGTTATATCTCAGGCATGGGGTAGTTATATAGCTTATAGCGCATATAAATACAGACGGATGGATATATAGATAGTGCCGTAATGGCATAATTATACATTCTATAGGACAAATAATATATGCGGTTTTGGCAATATATATAAGCATACATGGCATAAATATGGTGAGCAGGGGGCATAATGGCATAGAGGGGGGGAGAGGGGGGCCATGCCCCCCTATGGTAGTATATATAGTAGCCTGGTTTTAGGCGTTATACTACCTATTGTGGTCGTAAGAATGGATATCCGGCGGGAAATGGAGGCGGGAGAGGTGGAAGACAGAGGCGCATCTCGCGTCCCTATGGGACCCCGGGTTGAGGGTAAGGAGAAGGTTAAGCAGGGATATTCTATAGGGGATTAATTATTATGGATAGAGTGAATAAGTGGCAGAGAAGGTGGCCGATAAGGAAATAGGATGGGGTGGTAGATGGCAGGGGAGAGTGATTAAACGACTAAGGGTTTAATGGTTTAAGTGCTAATATCTTTATATGGTTAATTTATTATCCGATAATAGTTGCAGGAGGTATTGGGAGAGATTAAAATACAGCCACAGATTCACTGATTAATAAAACATGAAACTAATTGTTCATTGCTCATTGCCGCCCATATGGGCGAACCTCGCCTTTGGCGGGTTCATTGCATCAATATTGGTGTTTGCCGGCTGTGAGGGGGCGAGCCGGGAAGAAGTTATTGCCGGGGGAAGCGGCACTCCCAAGCCGCCTTCCAACCTCAGAACCACTGCCATTCTTCCCACCCAGATAAGCCTTGCCTGGGATGATAATTCCACCAATGAAACCGGATTCAAATTAGAGCGTAAAAAGTCGACAGAAGAAGCGTATTCCCTGATTAAAACCCTTCCGGAAAATACGCTTGCCGGTTCTGATACAGGGCTTTTACCTGCGGCTTTGTATTCTTACCGCGTTAAAGCGTATAATAGCGCTGGAGACAGTGCTGCTTCCGCTGAAATACCGGTGCTTACACCGTGGCAGATTGATTCGATTGATACGGTTAATTCCACAGGCAGATACAGTTCTATCGCGCTTGATTCTGTTAATGACATACATATTAGTTATTTTAACGAGACGTTAGGCGACTTGAAATACGCCACTAATTCAAGCGGTGTCTGGAGTGCTATTACGCTTGAAGGGATTAATACGGTCGGTTCATTTACCTCCATCGCGGTCGATGAGAATAATAAGACGCATATCAGCTACCGCAATGCCGATGCCGGAACCCTTAAATACGCCACCAATGCCACTAACGCATGGATTACTTCGGTAATTGATAACAGCGCGGATGTGGGTGAATATACCTCTATCGCTACGGATGCCAACAGCAAGGTGTATATAAGTTATTACGATATTACCCATACCTCGCTTATGTATGCGACCAACGTTTCCGGCACATGGGTAACCGCCACCATTGATAATAGCGGCGATGTCGGCAAATACACTTCTATCGCGGTTGATTCGGTTTTCGGAGTTCACATCAGCTATTTTGATGAGACCAATACCGCGCTCAAGTATGCCTATAACGTAACAGGCACATGGAATACGGTTTTTGTAACGGACGCCGCTGAACCGGTTAACGAGGGCAGCTATACTTCCATAGGCGTAACTTCTGCCGGTAAGATTTTTATCAGTTATTTTGATGATACCAATAATTCACTCAAGTGCGCCACCAATAAGTTAGGCAATTGGGATGTTTTTACCATCGATTCAAACGTTGATGCGGGTGGATATAATTCGCTAAAGTTAAGTGAAGATGGTATTGCTTATATTGCCTATTATGATATGACAAATCTTGATTTGCGCTATGCTACTTTTTATATCACTTCAGAATTTGTCAACATCACCACGTATCCTGCGGTGGATAGCTCCGGGGATGTCGGGCAGTATTGTTCCATAGCGATAGACTCGGATAAAGGGATTTATATCAGCTATTACGACCTGACCAATGGCGACCTCAAATGCGCCATCGGGAGATAACCTCAAAGGCGAATGCTAACACGAATCCCACGAATGGAACGAATCTCACAAATAATTCGTTTTATTCGCCATATTCGTGTTATTCGTGTTCTCTTCTTTGCGACTCTGTGGCAAATTAAGGTGTCAATCCTTCAGCAATAGTTTCACCACTTCATCCTGGAACTTCCGCGCATTGGAGAGGTCGGAGAAGTTGTTTATTATTATGGAGAAGGCATAGTTTTTGTGGTTAGTGATATAACCTGAAAGGGCGGAGACTCCGCTGATATAACCGGTTTTTGCCCAGACGGTTTTGGCCAGCCCTTTGCCGTTAATGCGGTTTTTCAGGCTTCCGTCATCCCCGTTGGCGGGGAGTGTTTCTATGAAATCTTTACCGTATTTCTGGCTGGCAATATAGCGCAGGAGTTTTACCATCGCGTCCGGCGTGATTTTATTGCCTCTTGATAATCCGGAACCGTCCACCTGTTCGTAGGTTTTCGTGCTTGTTACGATTTTCTGCCCCAGAAGGAATTTTTCTATCTGTGCCGCGCCGCCTTTAAATGAGCCGGAGCTTCTGAAATAAGAGCCGAGTGTTTTCAGTATCTGTTCGGCGTAAAAATTTTGGCTGTTTTTATTGGTGACCGTTATGGTGGTTAATAAATCCGTCTTGGATGATGCCAACTCTGTCAGGTGATCTGATTTCCGGTTATAGGTTTTATCCGTTAACTTGATTTCGCCAAGGAC
Organism: Planctomycetota bacterium; assembly: GCA_016207825.1. Classification (NCBI taxonomy): domain Bacteria; kingdom Pseudomonadati; phylum Planctomycetota; species Planctomycetota bacterium. The sequence goes on from JACQZI010000008.1 coordinate 90,906, forward strand.
AGGGATGGATTTTTTACGGGAAAAAGTTTCCTTTAAGACCGTCCCGAAATAAAGCGGCGGGTTTTCTATGGTGATTGATTCCTTATACGGCTCGGCATGGATATAAAATCTACCGCTGATAACGATGGTGTTTGTACTTTCTTTCCGGCGCAGACTGACTGCGTGGTTGGAACTGCGCGTCGTTGAACTACAGTCATTAATTATTGTTACATAATCGGTATTTGGCTCAAGGCGGTAGGATACCTCATCTTTTTTATCATTATAATAAACCGTGATATCGATGCAGTTGTCGTTAAAGGAAACCCCGCCAACCGGTGCGCAATACCAGGCGGAAAGCTGGTTTTCCGGCCAGGAGCATACCAGGTATTCGCGGTCAAAGGCAGTGTCGTCAATGATGATATTTCCTTCTACCCGGTTGATTCCCAGTTTTTTCAGTATCTTTACCCATTCCTCAAAGACCGCCGTGGAATTGCCGTTATAGAACCTGCCGGAAATATTCGGGTTGCCGTTGCTTTTGACTATCAAGTTCCCTTTGAGCGCACCGTCTATAACCGGCCCCTGGCGGTAAAGGGTGGTTTCGTATTTAAAATCAGGACCTAAAAGGCATAAAGCCGCGCCGGTGGTAAACACCTTAAGGTTAGAGGCCGGCATGAGTGGGGTGCCGGAGTTTTTATCACAGATTACCTTATTATCATTAAGCGAAACCGCCTTGATTCCTATTTTTGCCTTGGAGAGGTGGTATTTACTTACAAGGCGTGAAATCTTTTCCCCCATTTCGCGGCAGGCGGCGGCATCGATTGTTTCTTCAGGGTACGGAACGGGTTTTAATTCAGGAGGGAGGTAATTATGGCTGTTTTGTATGCTGATGGGGTTAGCGGCAGAACTAGTATTGTTATCCCTTGCGGAAACCGTGATGAATACCAAAAGAGTGCATAGTAAGACCAGGAGAGGAATTATTTTTAGGATTGATGCCTGTCTGCCAAAGAGACTGGGTAAGGCCTTTTTTATTTCAGGAGCTTGGGTGATTTGGTTATACATAAGTCCTCGGTCTCGCTTTTCGCACGGCGTCCCATTAAATCGCGAACGGCCTGTTTCGGGTCTTTACGGCGGAACAGGATATTATAGACTTCCTTTGTTATCGGCATTTCTATTTTGTATTGATTAGACAATTTTATCGCGGCCTTTGTCGTCCAGACGCCTTCCGCAACCATCTCCATGGAAGCCATGATTTGCCTGAGTGTTTTGCCCTGCCCGAGTTGCATTCCGACCGCGCGGTTCCTGCCGTGGGGTGAGACACAGGTGGTGATGAGGTCGCCCAGCCCGGAAAGGCCGAAGAATGTGTTTTGATGCGCGCCCATGGCTTTGCCAAGCCGTGCGATTTCAGCCAGCCCGCGGGTTAAAAGAGCTGATTTGGTGTTGTCGCCCAGCTTCAGCCCGTCGCAGATGCCGGCGGCAATGGCGATGATATTCTTTATAGCGCCGCCCAGTTCCACTCCCGTAATATCCGAATGGGTATAAGGGCGGAAATGGCTGTTCATAAATGCGGATTGCGCCATTTTTGCCAGTTCCATATTCTTAGAGGCAATGACCACGCTTGCCGGGAGGCCGCGGCTGACTTCTTCCGCGTGGCTGGGGCCGGAAAGGACAGCAATTTTATCCGTTCCCAATACTTCCGTTATTATCTCACTTGGGCGTTTAAGCGTTCCCATTTCCAACCCTTTGGCTACGGAGACGATGGGGATGGTAGATTTTAGATTGTAGATTTTAGTTTTTAGTTTGGATAAAACCGAGCGCGAGTATTGGGTGGGAATAGCCATGACCACCAGGTTACAGGTTATAAGTTGTAAGTTAGAGGTTATTTTGATAGAAGAGGGGAGTTTGATGCCGGGGAGGAATTTCGTGTTTTCCCGTTTCTTTGCCATAAGGCGGGCGTAATCAGGGAAATTGCTCCAGAGCGTTACGTTATGCCCGTTCTTATCCAGGAGCAGAGCTATCGCCGTTCCCCAGCCGCCGTCGCCTAAAACTAATATGTTCATAACAATAGTTCAATGGTTCAAATGTTCAACAGTTCAATAGTTTCCGCCTTTGGCGGACAATAGGTTAAGGGTTTAATGTTTTATCGTCTTTTCGCCGTCTAAAGTTGACCTTAGGTTCTGTTCCAGCCATTAATCGTTTTATGTTAGGGATATGTTTGATAATAATCAATGCGACAATAAAACTTGTCGCATATAAAATCGGAATATAATTATATCGGACTAAAGGAAGTCCGAGTATCGGTTGTTGAATTATTGTTTCTCCGAAAGTAAATAATAACCATAAATTAATAAGCAGAAGAAAAGATGATAATATTGATGCCAAGGAAATATATCTAAAAATGATAACCAATAATAGCCAAATACATAATGAAATTATTGTTAGAAATGGCATAATAATGATGAAAAAGCCAAATGACGTTGCGATGCCTTTTCCTCCTTTGAATTTAAACCAGACAGGAAAGATATGCCCAAAAACAGATAAGAATCCGCACTGTATGGAGACTTCAAATGATATTACGCCTTCAAAAAGAGAATACCTATCTCCGGCTAAGTGAAACATAATGAGAAATGCTAAAACAAAAGCACCTACTCCCTTAAAAGCATCTAATAGGAATGCTAAAATTCCGATTGGCCATCCCATAACACGAGCCACATTCGTTGCACCGATATTGCCGCTGCCGATGGTGCGGATATCAATTCCCTTAGCAAGCTTTACGATAATATAGCCGAACGGAATAGAGCCAATAAGATATCCGGCAAGAGCGCAAATTATGTGGTAGGTTTCCATTAGAATGATGCTTCAATTAACCCGCAAATCACGTGCCCGACTGTGATATGGCATTCCTGTATGCGGGCAGTGGTGTTTGACGGTGCGCAGAAGGCGAAGTCAACTATGTCTTTTAGTTTTCCCCCGTCTTGGCCGGTAAGCCCGATTGTTTTTACATGGAGCTTTTTGCATAATTTGACCGCTTCCAGCACGTTGGGGGAGTTCCCGCTGGTCGAGATGGCAATCGCGACGTCGCCTTTTTTTGCCAGCGCCTGTATCTGCCAGCTGAAAACAGAATCAAACCCGTAATCGTTGGCGATAGCGGTAATCAAGGAGGTGTTGGTGGTCAAGGCGATAGCCGGCAGGGGATGCCGCTTATCCTTAGTGAAGCGCCCGATTAATTCCGCGGCAATATGCTGTGAATCGGCGGCGCTACCGCCGTTACCGAATAGTATTATTTTATTCCCCCTTTTTAAGGCAGTAATTGTCAGTTCGGCAAGGCGAGTGATAAACGGCGCGCAATCTACCAGCATGTAATTTGACTGGCAAGCTTCCAGCAGACTTTCCTTGGTAAGAGAGAGCAGATTATTTTTTCTCATCTTTTAACGCTTTCTCTAAATCGTCTTTTAGTTTTTTGGCTTTAATCATTGCCTGGATAAGCTGTTTTTCCTCTTCTTCAGGCAGGTTTTTGGGCCGGGTTTGGTAGGCCTTAATCAGGTTGTCTATGATTTTCTGGGCATTTTGCTGGATAATGCGGGCAATATCCTCTTTTGAAGGCACACGGCTTTTAAGGCGGACGCGCGGGCCCGAATAGTAATCTAATGATTCCATTTCCTCTGTTTCTTCCGGGTCGTTTTCCCACGGGGCTTCCTTGAATTGCTGCACGACCAGCCGCCCATCGTTTTTTACTAATTCAGTAAATTCTTCAAGAGTTGGCATATTCGGAGTGTTTTCGTCCCGCAGTGTTTCCCAGAGCTTCTTTACCGGGACAAAGAAATCCACGGCGGTTTCCAAATCAGCAATAATCATATCAACGATAGTATGTTTCATGATAATTTTTGTATTATTTTTGTCGTAGAAATGCCCTTTTCCAGTGGAGCAAAGACGATTTTGCCGCCGGTTGATTTTATTATGTCTTCTCCGACTACCTTTTTCCCTTTCCAGTCAATCCCTTTGACCAGGATATTCGGCTTGATGTTGCTTATAAGCTTGTATGGGGTGGGTTCGTCAAAGATTACGATATAATCAACCGATTCTAGGGAGGCGATTGAATGGCTCCTGAGTTCCTGGTTAAAAATAGGTCTGCCTTTGCCTTTAATCAAACGGACGGATTTATCGGAATTCAGCCCGACGACAAGAATATCACCCTGCGCGCGTGCGAAATTGAGCGATTTTATATGTCCTGGATGCAGAATATCGAAACATCCATTGGTGAAAACAATGTGTTTATCTGGAAAAGCTTTGCGCATATTTATTATTTCATCCAAGGTTTTTATCTTTATTGCCGGCGGGGTGAATGTATGTTTTGAATAGTGTTCGATTATTTCATCCTTGGAAACGGTTGCCGTGCCCAATTTGCCGACAACCACTCCGGCCGCCAGGTTAGCCAAATGGATGGATTGGGCATAATTTAATCCTGAAACGAGGCTGATACACAGTGTTGCCAGCACCGTATCGCCTGCGCCGGTAACGTCGTAAACGGATAATGATTTTGTACGGCCTTCAATTTCCTGCCCTTTCCTCGAAAGCAAATAGATGCCGTGTTCACCGCGGGTGATTACCACGAATTCCAGATTCAGTGTGGTGATTAACTTTTTAGCCGCTTCTTTTAATGATTTAGCATCCTTTATTTCTATCCCGCTTGCCATTTCCGCTTCCAAGCGGTTGGGTGTAATCGCAGTGGAGCCTTTATATTTACTATAGTCTTTTCCCTTCGGTCCGATAAGCAGTTTTTTGTGGTGTTGTCTGCATAGCCTGCAGAGGAATTTCATCAGGGAATCGGTCAAAACTCCCTTACAGTAATCAGATGCAACGACCAAATCGGCGTTTTTAATATTAGCGCGGAGATGTTTAATAATTATTTGCTCGGTAGTTTTGGAAATAGGCTCGGCTTTTTCCGTATCGACCCTTAGCACCTGCCTTTTATGGGTTGAATCGACAAAACGGTTTTTAACCGTGGTGACGCGGTGTTTTTCGGTAATGACGAGCCTCGTATTAATACCAATTGCTTTCAGCTTATTTTTAAAAAGTTTCCCATTTTCATCATCGCCTACCGCTCCGAGGCAGATGACTTTTGCGCCAAGTGTGATGAGGTTATGGGCAACATTGGCCGCTCCGCCGACATGCAGCTTTTCTGCTTGGAAATCCAGTATTTGAAAAGGGGCTTCGGGCGATATACGGCCGGCTTTGCCCCATGTATAGCGGTCAAGGATAAGGTCTCCGACCACTAAAACATAAGGACGCTTAAACCTGTTGATGACATCAATTAAAGTGTCCACAGGAAATCACCTTAAACTGCTTTTTTATCAGAATCAATGTTTAAGATGGATTCTGAATCGGATTTCTGTAGTTCAATATCCAGATTTTTCCTGAATCCGGTTCCGCAGGGAACAATATGTCCCAGTATGACGTTTTCCTTCAAACCGCGCAATAAATCTTTCCTGCCGCCCAAAGCCGCTTCGGTCAGGACACGCGTCGTTTCCTGGAACGATGCGGCCGCGATGAAGCTGTCTGATTGCAAACTGGCTTTGGTTATGCCCAAAAGCAGCGGCTTGGCTGACGCCGGTTTTTTGCTCTTCTTGATTCCCGCCTGGTTTTCTTCCGCAAACTTGAATTTATCCACTATCTCTCCGGTGATAAATTCAGTATCTCCTCCGGTTGAAATGCGGACTTTGCGGAGCATCTGGGCGACAATCAGTTCAATGTGCTTGTCGTTTATTGTAACGTTCTGTGAACGGTATACGTTCTGGACTTCCCGGAGCATATATTCCTGCAAAGCTTCAAGCCCGTTAATTCTTAAGATGTCCTGCAAGACTCTCGGCCCTTCAACCAGCGGGTCTCCTGCGCGGACGCGGTCGCCGCTGTGGACTATCAGGTGTTTGCCGGGCGGAACAAGGTGTTCTTTTTCCATTGCGGTTTCCGGGTCCTTGACGACGATTGTCCTTTTTCCGCCTTTCCTCTGTCCGAGTTCGATCAGCCCGTCTATTTCAGCCACAATGGCCGGTTCTTTGGGGCGGCGTGCTTCAAAGAGTTCTGTAATGCGAGGAAGGCCTCCTGTGATATCCTGTGTGCCGCCCAATCCTCTGGGTGTTTTTGCCAGCAAAGTGCCGGTTTCTATTTTCTCGCCTTCATCCACTTCCAGATGGGCTTTTTCCGGGATGGCGTAAACTCCCAGAATGTTTCCTTTTTCGTCCTCAATGATTATCTGCGGGTGTAATTCCCCTTTGTGCTCGATAATAACCTTGCTTTTGACATTACTTTTTACGTCAACTTCCTCTTTCATAGTGACGTTTTTGACGACATCTTCATACCGCACCGAGCCGCCTTTTTCCGCGATAATCGGGACATTGTGCGGGTCCCAGTTTGCGAGCACCATCTGTGCTTTTATTTTCTGGTTTTCTTTTACATTCAAAACCGCACCGGGCGGGATAATATATCTTTCAAGCTCGCGCTCTTTGTTATCCACAAGGATTATTTCTCCGTTCCTGTTTACGACGACCATTTCGTTTTTCAGGTTAGTCGCTATTTTGACGTTGTTGAATCTTACGTTCCCTTCATTTTTGGAAATAATCTGGGATTCTTCAATCGTTCGCGAAGCCGTTCCGCCGATATGGAAGGTTCTCATGGTTAATTGCGTACCCGGTTCACCGATCGATTGCGCCGCTACGATTCCGACGGCCAGCCCTTCTTCCACTAATTTGCCAGTGGAAAGGTCCATTCCGTAACACTTGGCGCACATGCCAAGCGGAGCTTCGCAGACAAGCGGGGAGCGGACTTGTATTTTAGGCAGCCCCAATTCTTCAATACGCGCCACAATGTGCTCGGTGATAAGTTCATTTTCCTCCACAACCACTTCGTCCGTGATAACATCAACAATGTTATGCCTTGAGACTCGTCCCATGATGCTTTGGCTTAAGGGCACCTCTATTTTTTCGCCTTTATAAATGACGCTTTTGGGAACCCCTTTAAGCGTTCCGCAGTCTTTCATTGTGACGACTACATTTTGAGACACATCAACGAGTTTCCTGGTGAGGTATCCCGCATTAGCCGTTTTAAGGGCTGTATCAGCCAAACCTTTTCGTGCGCCGTGGGTAGAGCTGAAATATTCAAGAACGCTTAATCCTTCACGAAAGTTTGATTTAATAGGGGTTTCTATGATTTCACCTGATGGTTTTGCCATCAAACCGCGCATACCGGCCAATTGACGCACCTGGTCAATGCTTCCCCTTGCCCCGGAGAACACCATGAGATAAAGCGGGTTGAAGTATTTCTTGCCGAAACGCGTGTCATCTTTTAAGCCCTTTATCATGGCATCCGCAACTCTTTCCCTGGCGAATGTCCAACAGTCGATTATCTGGTTATAACGTTCGCCGGTTGTGATAATACCGTTGCGGTAGTTCTGCTCGATTTTATCGATGGTTTTTTCCGCGTCCTGGATAATCTTTCCTTTTTCCTCCGGTACTTTCAGGTCATCTTTGCATATGGATAATCCGCCGATAGTGGCATAATGGAAACCTAATTCCTTTATGCCGTCCAGTATTTTGAGCGTTTCCATCTTGCCTAGTTTTTTGTGGCATCTGTTAACAATCTGGCTGACGCCTTTTTTATCAAGCGAATAATTATAGAAAGGCATTTCTTTCGGCAGCACGCTATTGAAAATAATTCTGCCAAGGGTTGTTCGGTACCTGCCGAATTTTGACTGGGTCGTTCCTGATTTTGTTACCACTTCTTTATTCCCCGGAAGCTTGACTTCGATCAATGCGTGCAAGCTTATAATATTCCTGTCATAAGCCAGCGAGACTTCGTCCGGCGAGCCGAAAACTTTTCCTTCCCCCGGTTCTTCATGGCGTTCCGTGGTCAAGTAGTGAACGCCCATGATTATATCCTGTGTCGGGGTAATGATGGGGTTGCCGTGGGCAGGGGAGAAAATATTCTGTGTTGAATGAATCAACAGTTGCGTTTCTAAAATCGCCTCAACAGAAAGCGGAAGATGCACGGCCATTTGGTCGCCGTCAAAGTCAGCGTTAAATCCGCCGCAAACGAGCGGATGGAGCCTGATGGAATTTCCTTCAACCAGGACCGGATCAAACGCCTGGATTCCCATCCTGTGGAGGGTTGGTGCGCGGTTGAGCATTACAGGATGGTTTTTTATGACCTGTTCCAAAACATCCCATATTTCATCGGCGCGCTGTTCAACCATCTTTTTAGCGCTCTTGATTGTATCGGCTACGCCCAGTTCTTTTAAGCGCCTGATGATAAACGGTTGGTATAATTCCAAGGCGATTCTTTTGGGAAGACCGCATTGGTTCAGCTTTAATTCCGGCCCGACCACGATGACAGAGCGTGCGGAATAATCCACGCGTTTGCCGAGCAGATTTCCGCGGAAACGGCCCTGTTTGCCTTTAATCATATCGGTAAGTGATTTTAAGGGGCGTCCGTTGCTGTCTAGGACCTGTCGGCGGCTGCGCTCATTGTCAAAAAGCGCGTCAACCGATTGCTGGAGCATTCTTTTTTCGTTGCGGATAATAACTTCCGGGGCATTCAGTTCCATAAGCCTTTTCAGGCGGTTGTTTCGGTTAATCAGCCTGCGGTAAAGGTCGTTCAGGTCTGAAGTGGCAAAGTTACCGCTTTCCAGCTGGACTAAAGGCCGTAAATCCGGAGGAATTACCGGAATTACTTCCAGAACCATCCAATCCGGTTTATTATTGGAAGATAAAAACATTTCAACCAATTTGAGGCGCTTCGTAATTTCATTGGATTTCTGCCAGGAAGATGTTTTCTTAAGCTGTTTTTCCAACTCATTTTTGACTTCATTTAGATCCATATTATGCAATAATGCTTTTATGGCTTTGGCTCCTATATCAACCGTAAAGCCGTCCGGGAACCGTTCTTTATATTCATTAACCTGGTCTTCAGTCAGCAATTGCCCCACTTTTAAGGGGCAGTTTTTGGTTTTAATGGTTGTTACCACGAAATCCTGGTAATAAATCACTCTTTCCAATTCGGATGTTTTCATATCCAGAAGGGTTCCCATGGGGGAGGGCATAATTTTGAAAAACCAGATATGGGCAACCGGCGTGGCTAATTTAATATGCCCCATCCTTTTGCGGCGCACGCGAGATTCGGTTATTTCGACTCCGCAACGGTCGCAGATGACGCCTTTGTATTTGATGCCTTTATATTTGCCGCAAAAGCATTCCCAATCCTTTTCCGGCCCGAAAATACGTTCGCAGAAAAGCCCATCACGTTCCGGACGATAAGTCCGATAGTTAATGGTTTCAGGCTTTTTTATTTCCCCATAAGACCATGTTTTTATTTCTTCAGGGGAAGCCAGCCTGATTGTTGCCGTGGTAAACTCGTTGATTTTATCATAATTAACGTCCATTTTGGTTGCTCCTTAAGAATTAATTATAAAATACTTTTCTTTTTATCTTTTTCCAGTTTCAAACTCAGGCATAACCCTCTTATTTCATTCGTCAACACTTCAAATGATGTTGGTACGTTAGGTTCCAGGGTGTTTTCTCCCTTGATAATAGATTCGTATATTTTTGTTCTGCCATCGACATCATCACTTTTTACCGTAAGCATTTCTTGGAGTGTATGTGCGGCTCCGTATGCTTCCAGCGCCCACACTTCCATTTCGCCGAATCGCTGGCCGCCGTAACGGGCTTTGCCGCCGAGCGGTTGCTGGGTGATAAGCGAATAAGGTCCGATTGCCCTGGCATGAATCTTATCATCAACAAGGTGGTTCAGTTTCATGATATAAGCATAACCGATCATGACTTTTTCCTTGAAAGGCAGTCCTGTCCTGCCGTCATACAAGGATATTTTTCCGTCAGTCGGCAACTTCATTTCATTCAAGGAGTCATTAATTTTTTGTTCGGTTGGCCCGTCAAACACCGGTGTTTGAATCCGGATATTCATGTTTTTCGCGTATAAACCGAGGTGCGTTTCCAGTATTTGCCCGACGTTCATTCTTGACGGGACGCCCAGTGGGTTAAGTATAATATCCACGGGAGTGCCATCTTCCATGTAAGGCATGTCTTCTTCGGGCACTATTTTAGATACGACACCTTTATTCCCGTGCCTTCCGGCAAGTTTATCTCCCACGGAAAGGTTACGCTTAATTGAGATTTTTACCCTGACCATTTCTTGGACTCCGGTGGGTAAATCATCACCGCGCATCAGGGTGTTTACTTTGTTGTCTTTGTCGTTTTCTATTTTCTCGCATTTGTTAATCAGTCTTTGAATTCTTGATTCAACCTGGTCTTTTTCGCTGCGGTTGGAAAATTCAATACCTTTTTCATTCAAGTTAAGTTTTACTTTAAGGTCACTGATATCTTTTATTGTTCCGCGCGAACCGTAAGTAACCGGCCTGGGCAATAATCGTTTGCCTGTAATTTTTTCTATCGGTTTGATATTTTCAGCTAATTCAAGCTCTATTTTATTGTAAAAATCACGTTCGATTCTTTTGACTTTTCTTTCCACTTCCGTTTTTTCTTTTTCGCTAACATATAAACGTCGTGCGAAGTGCTTGGTATCTATGACCACTCCTTCTACTCCAGGCGGCACTTCCAGTGACTCGTTTTTCACGTCTTCACCGGCCTTGCCGAAGATGGCATGCAAAAGTTTTTCTTCCGGAGTCAACTCACTTTTACTTTTTGGTGCGATTTTGCCTACCAGGATGTCGCCCGGCTTAACTTTTGTCCCTACGCGGATAATCCCTTTTTCATCCAGGTTTTTCAAGGCTTTTTCGGAAATATTCGGAATATCGCGTGTGAATTCTTCGCGTCCAAGCTTGGTTTCCCTAAGCTCGGCTTCGAACTCTTCTATGTGAATTGACGTTAAAGTGTTTTCCTTAACCAGGTGTTCACTGACAACAATCGCGTCTTCAAAGTTGTAACCTTCCCATGGCATAAAAGCGATCAGTATGTTTTTCCCGAGTGATAATTCGGCGTTGCATATTCCCGGTCCATCGGCGATTACTTGCCCTTTCTTGATTTCATCGCCTTCGCGCACGATTGCTTTTTGGTTGATGCAGGTCCTTTCTGTCGAACCGGCGTATTTGCGAAGCTTGTATATTTCCACATCCGTATTGCCTTCTTCTTCGCTGCGGATGGCAATTTCATCTCCGGTTACTTTGATTACGGTTCCTTCCCTGGTAGCACGGACGACCATCGCCGAGTTTTTAGCGGCATATTTTTCTATTCCGGTTGAAACTAAAGGTTGTTCAAGGTTCATGAGAGGAACGGCCTGGCGCTGCATATTCGCGCCCATCAACGCACGGTTTGCGTCGTCATGTTCCAAAAACGGAATCAAACTGGCGGTAAGCCCGATAATTTGCTGAGGGGAAACATCAATATACTCGATTTTATCAACCGGAGTAGAATGGAATTCCCCGTTAATACGCGCAATTATTTTAGTTCCGATAAGCCTGTTATACTGGTCAATCGGAGTATCAGCCGATGCGATGGCTTTGTCTTTTTCTTCATCAGCGCGTAAATAATGGATATCATCAGATATTTTACCTTTTTCCACTTTGCGGTAAGGGGTGACTAAAAATCCGTATTTGTCAACCGAGGCGTATATTCCAAGCGAAGTGATTAATCCGATGTTTGCGCCTTCCGGTGTTTCGATAGGGCAGATGCGCCCGTAATGTGAAATATGGACGTCACGCACTTCAAATCCGGCGCGCTTGCGGTTCAATCCTCCCGGGCCCAATGCGCTCAATCGTCTTTCATGCGTCAGTTGGGCAATCGGGTTAGTCTGGTCGACGACCTGGGAAAGTTCGCTTCTTTCGAAGAAATATTCAAGGAATGAAGAAACCATTTTAGAGTTAATTAAGCCTCTTGGCGTAATTTCCGGATCTAACTGATGGCTTAATCTTTCCGTAATGGCACGTTTCATGCGTAAAAATCCCTTGCGCATTTCATCCGTAGCAAGTTCATCAATGGTACGGACACGCCTATTGCCTAAATCATCAATATCATCCGGGGTTCCTTCGCCACGTAACACTTTAATTAAATATTTAGTGGATTCGATAATATCGTCTTTCTGCACGGTATTTTGGGTTTCCGGTATGTTCAATCCGAATTTGCGGTTTATCCTGAAACGCCCGACCTTGCCGAGTTGATAACGGTTTTCATCAAAGAACCGTTCGTGGAATACGGTTTTTGCCCTATCTAATTGGATTGGCATTCCCGGACGCAAACGCTGGTAAATTTTTTGTAAGGCTTCTTCATGAGATTTGGTTGCGTCTTCGGCCAGAGTGTTAATAATCATCAGATTATGCTCGGAGTCGGCTATTATTTTAAGGGATTTTATCTTTGATTCGGAAAGGAAACGGACTGTGCTTTCCGTGATTTTTTCACCTGCTTTTAAGACGGTTTTGTTGTTTTCCGAATCAATGACATCCTCGGCCGCATACTTATCCTGAGCAGCTAAGACGTCTTTTTCCAGATTGATTTTTTCCACTTTGTAGAAAGCGTTGATAATCTGTGCATTGGTGGATAAAGATTCATCCATTGCCCTTAAGAATGTGGTCACAGGTAATTTACCACCCTGGTCAATCCTGAGGAAAACAATTTCTTTCTTGCCGATAGTTATTTCAATCCAGCTGCCGCGTTGTGGGATAATCCAGGCGGAGTAGTCTTTCTTTTCCCCTGTTTTTTCCACCCGGAAATCAACTCCCGGTGAACGGTGTAACTGGCTTACGACGATTCTTTCCACGCCGTTAATGACGAATTCCCCTCCGCCTATCATAAGCGGGATTTCTCCAAGATAGACAGTTTCCTCGATAGGTTCCGGTTTATTTAAACGTAACCTGGCTTTTAACGGTGCGCCGTAAGTCCTTTTTAAATCGCGGCATTCATCGGGTGTGTAACGCGGGGGAGTTATTTCATAATAAAGGTATTCCAGTGATACGCTGCCGTCATAAGATTTAATGGGGAATGTTTCGCTGAAAAGCAATTCCAGGCCGATTCTTTTCCTGCGTCCAGGTAATAATTCTTTCTGGACGAAGCGTTCATAGGCTTCTAATTGAAGTGAATCCGAGGAAGGTGCCATATATTTTGTTTGGGATCTCTGGTAGCTTACTTGTTGCATAGTTTTCTCCGTTTATTTATATATATCGCGCTGCCGATGTATGGCAGATTAGATTTAAGGCATTAAAGCCGCCTGGTAGTTAGGGTTTTTTCGCTTTAGTTAAAGAAACCGCGAATTGAACTATCAGAATTTTGTTTCGGTTCACGATAACTTCTTCAATTTGTTACAACTAAACCCGTTTGTTGAACCAATTTAAAAGTTTCCACGGAAAGCAGTACAACGCCTTTGCTGACTGCTGGATGTGAGTATTCGAAAAAGGCGCTATTTAATTTCTACTTTTGCACCGGCCGCTTCGAATTCTTTCTTTATCTTTTCTGCTTCTTCTTTAGGTATGCCTGTTTTAACCGGCTTCGGCGCGCCGTCGACTAAATCTTTTGATTCCTTTAATCCGAGGCTGGTTACGGTCCGGACTACTTTGATGACCTGGATTTTATTGGCGCCGGCTTCCTTGAGAATCAGGTCGAAGGTCGTTTTTTCTTCGGCTTTTTCGGCGGCTGGGGCTGCTCCGGCGGCTGCGCCGCCCATTGCCATTGCGGGCATTGCGGCCGTCACGCCGAATTTCTCTTCGAATGTCTTAACAAAATTATTCAGCCATAATACGCTGGAATTGCTTATTACTTCCAATAACAGCTGGCTTTTTTCCTCGTCTTTTAACCCTTTTGTGGATTCGATTATCTCATTAACTCCTGGCATACACTCCTCCTTTTATAAATAGATGATTAAAACGATATAGTTTAAACAAATATAAAAACAAAGTCAAGAAAAAATATATTATTTATAAAAATAAATTTTACGGTGAAGCGGGGCGGGGCGATAGTTTGCTCGAGGTTACAAGAAGTTACGGAGCAACCATTGCAACTTTCCGTAACTTTAATGTAACCTCATTAAGTAACCTTCTGTGTAACCTCCCAGCCCGAACGACCGAATGGTCGGGCAGGTTTATTCAATCACTATCTGCAAGCCTTTGCTCCAGGAACCGGAATTTTCCGGGTTGGTCAGGTTGACCCATCTGAAGAATCCCCAGAAAGTCTCCCCGGTATTGCCCGGCCCGCAATAGATGATAACGCTCGCCTTTTTGGAGTTCAGGGTGTTTTTGCAATCAGCCGGCTCTCCCGGAGGCATCTCGCCTTTGGGCACGATGGTGTACCGGCATTCAATCCCGTCGGCGATTGCGAGCATGCTCACCCGGGTGGCGTCTTTTTCGGTTTGTGACCGGACTTCAATGACGCCGCTGGCGGCGGGCTTGAGGTTGACATAGGGGGTGAGCTCAATCTTACAGCTTGGAGTCGGCTCAGTATCCAGCAGGTCACCGCCTAAAAGCAGTTTTTCCTGGGCCGGCATATCGCCGTCTTCAATCCATTTATTCCAAAACAGGCGTAACTTTTTCAGATATTGCTCCGCGGCAAGTTTGTGCGCGGCAACATCGGCCCTGGTTCTGGAATTCATATTCTGGCATTTATGGTAGAGCGGCTCGTATATGGCGCGTTCCGCGACCAGCGCGGCCACATCCGCAGGTGGGATGCCCCAGGCCACGGCATTAGCCACCACGACATTGACAAAATTACCCTGGATGTTAAAAAGGTTATCGTGGGTTACCTTCCCCTTGCCCAACGGACTTGTTGTGTCTTTCATAATACATCTTCCTTTCTTATTGAGCCGGACACGGCTCGTTTTGAGCAGAACACTGCGCGCCTTGAGCAGAGCACTGCGCGTCTTGAGCAGAATACTGCGCGGTTTGAGCAGAACACTGCCCGGTTAAAGAGAAACATTCCTGGTTTTAAGACCTTGGGTTATGATTTTGAGAGGTGATTTTCGATATGCCCTCCCCGACATTATGTCGGGGCCGAGGCTCGCCCATGCGGGCGGCCGAAACATCGCCTAAGATGTCCCTGCCGACGGCGGGAACAAACAACCTGTATTTAGCCGGTTTTTTTATTGCCTGCCCCCCAGCCCGACAGAGTCGTTCTGGCGGGGTTCCGCAGGCGGGTTAGCGCAGGCACGGGGTTTTCGGGGGCACCTTACTCATCTCGATTATCAATAGCACTTCTTACATCAGTGTAAACAGGGTTATAGAAAAATTGGCATATTCCTGTCAAGCAAAAATTAAGCCACAGGCTAAGCCGCAAGCTTTACCTTTTCATTCTAATTATATTGACAGTTCCCTTTTCTTCATGGTATAGGAAATTGCAAACACGAAATCACGAGACTAAAACACGGAAACGCGAAAGATTACCATTTCGTGATTTCGTAGCATTCAGCGCTTTCGTGTTAAAAGGAGATTAAAATATATGACATCATATGAATATAAGCCGGTCAAAGCCCCGCGCGGAACAAAACTCACCTGTAAATCATGGCAGACCGAAGCGCCCATGCGCATGCTGATGAATAATCTCGACCCCGATGTTGCCGAAGACCCGAAAAACCTGGTCGTCTACGGCGGTTCGGGCCGCGCCGCCCGCAGTTGGGAAGCTTTTCACAATATTGTCAGCACCCTTAAGAAGCTGGAAATGGATGAGACTCTGCTGATTCAATCCGGAAAGCCGGTGGCGGTTTTTCCGACCCATGAATTCGCTCCCAGGGTGATTATTGCCAACAGCCTTCTTGTGCCTGCCTGGGCGAATTGGGATTATTTCCGTAAACTCGAAGCGATGGGATTAATAATGTATGGGCAGATGACCGCCGGCAGTTGGATTTATATTGGCACACAGGGAATCCTTCAGGGAACTTACGAAACCTTTGCCGCGGCCGCACAGAAGCATTTTAAGAGTGATTTAACCGGCAGGCTTGTGGTTTCAGCCGGATTAGGCGGAATGGGCGGCGCTCAGCCATTGTCCGTAACCATGAATAACGGTGTTTTTATCGGAGTGGAAGTTGACCGAAGCAGGATTGAGCGCCGCATTAAAACAGGGTATTGCGATGTCATGCTGGAAAACCTTGACAGCGCTTTGAAGATGGCTGCCGAAGCGCAAAAAGCCAAAAAGCCGCTTTCCATAGGATTGGTCGGGAATGCCGCCGATATTATTCCAGAACTCGCCCGTCGCAATATCGTTCCGGATATCCTGACAGACCAGACCAGCGCGCATGATACGCTTAACGGGTATGTTCCGAATAAGATGTCGTTGGAAGAAGCAAAGCGATTAAGGAAATCAAACCCAAAAGAATATGTAAAGCGTTCTGTCGCGGCGATAGTCGAGCATGTCAAAGGGATGCTGGCATTGCAGAAAAAAGGAAGCGTAACATTTGATTACGGCAATAACCTGCGCCAGGAGGCAAAGATGGGCGGAGTGGAAAACGCCTTTGATTATCCCGGATTTGTTCCGGCATATATCAGGGATTTATTCTGCCAGGGAAAAGGCCCTTTCAGGTGGGTGGCGCTTTCCGGTGACCCGAAAGATATTCATACCACGGACGAAGTGATCAAGAAAGAATTTAAGGATAACCATGCCCTTGTTCATTGGATAAATATGGCGCAGCAAAAAGTCAAGTTCCAGGGGTTGCCTGCCCGCATATGCTGGCTTGGGCAGGGTGACCGGGCCAAATTCGGCGCCGTTATTAACAAGCTGGTTGCCAGCGGTAAAATATCCGCCCCGATAGCCATCGGACGCGACCATCTTGATACCGGTTCGGTTGCTTCGCCTAACCGCGAGACCGAAAGCATGAAAGATGGTAGCGATGCCATTGCCGATTGGCCGGTATTAAACGCGCTTCTTAACGCCTCAGGCGGGGCGACTTGGGTTTCCGTCCATCACGGCGGGGGAGTGGGCATCGGTTATTCTATCCATGCCGGCATGGTCATTGTAGCAGACGGGACTAAGCTGGCTGAAAAGAAACTATCATTGGTTTTGAACAACGACCCGGGAATCGGGGTTGCCCGCCATGCTGATGCCGGATATGAAATTGCAATTAATACCGCCAGGAAACACAAAATAAAACTCCCTTCGATAAAATAGGAAGTGGGGTAAAGCAGCTTCGATATTTTGTCTAGAAGGGTGCAATCTCTGTGCGTTAATCCAAGTAAATATTTCAGTTGAAACATTCATCTTGACAACAATCCCATTTTAAATTACAAATGAGGGTATTGTGAAACGCAAGAAGTTATCTGAATATCTCACCCAAATCAAAGTAGCTTTGGGTAAAAAAGATGATTTTAAAGTAAAACGATATGGTGAGATTGCCCTAAAAAAAATATCCGGCCTTTCTTTTTCCCCTGTTGAGGAATATGAGTTTTATGATGTTTTGGGGTCTGTTTACTATAATCTGTCTGAATTTTCCAAGTCACTGGATATGTTTTACAAGGCGCATTTAGCGGCACTGAAGCATCGTTTTAAACCGGCTGAAATCTGTTATCCTTTACTTAGGATGGCCCATAATTTCCTGGTTATCGGAAACATCAAAGAGGCTTTTGAGCAATTCCAAAAGGCGGAAAAATATTATCAAAAATATGGTGATGGTGTTTTCCCTATGACCAGAGTGAGATATTTTACCGTTCTTCTTGGGTTGGGATATTGCTATTTGCATAAGGGAGAGCTTGAAAAAGCGAATGAAATAGTGGATACAAAAATTCCGGAAATTTTACAATCTTTAGACTACAAATTCGCGCCAATGGATTATAACCACCTTAAAGGCGAGTATTTAATGGCTGTAAAAGAATATCATAAAGCCAAAGATGCGTTTAATGAATGCGTTAAAGTCGGCGACCAATTTAATTTTCCACGCGGGTCTCTTGAAGCTAAAACCCACCTCGCCGCAATTGAAGTAATGGAAAATAATATCGATTCGGCATCCCGCATTCTGCAGAGGATTATTAATGAGTCGAAACGTTTGAAATTAAATGATCTTGTTTGTGAAGCATCACTTATGCTCAGTAAGATTTACTTTATTAAAAATATCCCTGAAAAAGCCATGTTGGTGGAAAAAAGAATCAAGCCGGTTTTAGCCAAGCTTGATATGATTTGGCTTTACGAAAAAACAAGAGAATTTGATAGGCTGTATCGCCAGTTAGATATTAAAAATGATAAAAATTATTCTATGGCAAAAACCCCGGAAGTTCTGATTGATGTCTTAAAACAGCGCCAGGGTTTATTGCCATATCGAAAGGTTGTTATAGGGAATTCGGTGGTTATGCAGGATGTTTATAATTTAATAGAAAAGATTGCGCCGACAGATTTACCGGTTTTGATACAGGGTGAAACAGGGACAGGTAAAGAGCTTGTGGCTAATATTATTCATCAGAACAGCTTGCGCGCGAATGCGCATTGCCTGGCTTTTAACAGTGGGGCTTTACCGGAAACCTTGATAGAAAGCCACCTTTTTGGTTATACTAAAGGTGCTTTTACCGGAGCTGCCGGTGATAGCAAAGGATATATAGAACTCGCCTCAGGCGGAACGCTTTTTGTGGATGAGATTGCTAATATGCCGCCATCCATGCAGCAGAAACTATTGCGCATCTTGGAGGAAAAACTTTTGTGGCAGCTAGGAGCACAGAAGCCGATTCAGATAAATACACGTTTTATCTTTGCCAGCAATCAGAATATTGAACAAATGGTCCGGCAAAAACTATTCCGGGAAGATTTGTTTTATAGAATAAATACTATAGTTATTAATCTTCCGCATTTACGCAACCGCAAGGAGGATATTCCTATTCTGGTCCAACACTTTCTCTCGAAACATTCTTCTGCTAAAATCAGTAACCTGCCTGTAATTTCCCCTTCGGCAATGCAACTTTTGATTGCCTATCCCTGGCCAGGTAATGTTCGTGAATTGGAAAATGAAATAAAGAGGATATATGTTTTATATCCGGGGAATGGGGAAATCAATGAGTCTATGCTTTCCGAACCCATACGTCGTTACAAAAATGGTATTGGGTCATCTAATGCGAAAACCCTCAAGGAGTTGACAGAATTATACCAGAAGAATATCATTACCGAGGCTTTACAAAGTTTTGGAGGCAGTGTCAGCCAGGCAGCGCGGGCTCTTGGATATGATAGGGTTAATCTTTACCGGAAGATGAAGCAATTAAAAATGATTTCATCTAAAATGTTACCAAAATGAAACAACTATAGTCGTTTTGACTACAGACTGCATATAAGTTGCATTTACCTTTATACCCCCTCGCATTCTAACGCCTTGTTTTTCAACACGTTATAATATCGTATTCAATGCTTGGTTTTGGCTTATATTGGCACGAAATTTGCTATAATGATTATATATTATGTAAATGGAAATTTATGTAAATAAGGAGATTTATGAGTAAAAGTGTTGCAGGGACTCTTAATGTAGAAACCAAGAACCCCGTTTGCCCCCCGTTAACAACTGGGGATATTGTCACTCTTCGAGGTAAGCCAATGGTTAAAATAATAAAACCCGGTAACAAGAACGCTGGGAGAGAATTACGCCTGACACAAAAGGAAGAATGGGTTTATTTGTCCATCCAGGATAATTCCAACGAACATTACTTCTTTGATGGGGAGCATCTTGTCGGTTGGAAGAAAACTAAAAGATGAACTTTTAAAAGGAGGAAAATATATGGGGGAAAGCATTTGTTTTATTGATCGTCGTAAATTGATTAAATCCTTTAAAATTTTTAGTGTCAACCTTGCCATTCTTTTAATAGTGTACTCTTTATCTTTTGCAGATAACTGGTCAGAGACTACCTTTACAGAAGGCGTTTTTACCTCAACCATGGCGGCTAATGATAATAATAACCTTACGCTATACTCAAGCGGTATTCGAAAAGTTAATACGGGAAGGACAGGCGACGCTGACATTATGCTGAATTCCGGCGGAACCAGGCATTTAACACGCGATTCTAACAATGTCCTTCATATTGTCTGGGAAACGGGCGGTTATGTTTATTATTCTTCCTCAAGTAATGAAGGCACGACCTGGGCGGCGGCGACCACCGTTTGGAATACCAATACTAATATTATATGTTCTGATATTATTGTGGACGGTAATAATAATATCCATTGTGTTTTTGCATATAATGCCAGTGATGATAACAGGATGTATCACAGGAGAAAAACTGCCGCAGGCGCATGGGATGCGACCCGTACAGTAAATGCCGGGCATGCTTCTTCGGACGAGGCAATATATATGCCCCAGTCTGTTGTAGATTCCGCGAATACGCTTTATATAATTTATGACCGCGCCCACTATAGAGGTTACGGGATGAAATCGTTTGATGGCGCTAACTGGAGCGCCGTAACGGCAATATATGACCAGGGTAGTAATGATGCTTATTACCAGGCGGCTCAAGCAATAGGCACCAATTTGTATCATATCTCCCGTATGTCTAGCGATCAATATTATTATTTTATCAGGCGGACCGGCGGCGCTTGGGTTACTCCTCATGTGGCAATAACTAATTTTAAGGCGCTCTATCCTTCTATGATTGTGGATAAAGACGATAATATCTGGGTTTTTCTGAATGATATTACATCCAGTCCATATCCTTTAAAAGCCCGAAAATATACGGTATCTACCAATACATGGGATGCTGCCTGGACAACCATAGATTCCGGGGCGTCTTCTTGCGCCTATCCTTCGGCTACGGTGAATTCAGCGGGTGATATCTATGTTTTTTATAATATAGGAGCTAATATATATTATAAAGTGAGGAATTATTCCACAGGCGTTTGGGGAGCAAGGACTCAGTTGACAGACAGTGCTACAGACGGTGCTTGTTACTTTCCAAATGTAAAATACCAGCGATATAACCATCATCTGCCGGACAAAATTGAATTAACATGCCGTCAAGGGGCAGGAGCTCCTTATAACATATATTATATAGCTATTGACAATTCTTATGTCGCTACAGGCACCTATATTTCATCGGCGATTACTGCCGCGGATGTTTCTTACTGGGGATTTTTGAATTATACCATTGTCTCTCCTGCCAATACGGCTTTAACCGTAGATGTATTAAATTCATCTGATAATTCGTTGTTGGTGGCGAGTGTTCCTTCCGGCACTAATTTACAAGAGGCATATCCCGCGACATTTAACGGAATTAGCGGTATAAAACTCAGGGCGAATTTATCAACATCTGACCAAGAGTGCACGCCGACCTTATCAGATTGGAGGATAGATTATTACTCCGGGACAGTGGTTACCACTACCAACTGGGTGGATTTAATTAACGGCGCTCCCATACGGATGGGGCAATCGGTTGCCATGGTGAAATTCGATATGAAAACCGTTTCCGGAGCGTCTTACTGGAAAAAGATAAGGATAGATAAAGGGTTAAAAACATATACCAATATTGCCTGCCCTGATAGCAAAATAGAAATTCAAATATGGTGTGAAAATAACGGTAACGGTTTTTGGGATATCGGCGATATGTTTATTGCAAAGGATTCATTCGGAAGCGGTGTTGCCTGGATTAATACGAAACGATGGCTGGTGACGACTACTTCCAAGACTTACTATATTGTTTACAAGCTGTCAAGCGATATCGGCGGGGGACAAAGGGCTGGAGTAAAAATATTAGATAGCAGTTATCTTGAATTTGAGAATGCGACATGCGTAGGCGTTCCTTAATATGAAAAATAATCGCCGGAATCCCGACCGAAGCGTCGGGTTATCGGTGTGCCATAAATCAAGGAGCTTTATGAGAAACTGGAATTTAATAATTGTGAAGCGAAGCGCCCCCTACGGCCGAAGGTCCCTATTATCTGGTGCCCTGTTCGGCCGAGCGCTCACGACGAAGACCGTAATGAAATGGAGCGGGGGAGTCCCGATTCTCATCGGGGGGATTTGTTTGGTAATTGTGTTTTGGTCATTGAAATTTGCGCCGCCTCTGGCGGCGGATTCCTGGTCACAGACGACCTTTACCGATGGAACATTTTCCGATACGGTGACATCTACCGGAGCGGCTGACGTTAAGTTGAAAAATGATATGGATATCAGCACCATCGGCAATGGTTCTGATGGTGCAATAACGATAGCCGCTTCCAAAAATATTAATACAGATATTATTGCCTCTGAACGGACGGCCGCCGATGGCGTTAACTGGCAAATTTCAAATGATGTTGCTTCAGGGCAGGCTACGATTTCATCAGGAGTTGCAAGACCGAACGGATTTGCCATCGGAGATGAAATCATGATAATTAATCTTAAAGGCACATCGGGCAATTATGCCGGTGTGGGATTATATGAGTTTAAAAGAATTACCGCGCTTCCTGATGGCACTTCTATTACGGTCAATTCTAATCTGACTAATTCCTATGACGGAACTACCCAGAAGATAATGGTCCAGCGCGTGCCGAATTATACTGATGTAACTATTAATGGCGGTATTTCGCTTACCTGCAGTTCCTGGAATGGAATAACCGGAGGGGTTGTTGCATTTAGGTCTAATGGCATAGTCAGTATCAATGCTACCGGTTATATTGACGCGTCAGGAAAAGGATTTAGGGGCGGCACAGGGGTGGCATATAATGTAAACGCCCCGGCCGGGGAAACACATTTTGGGGGATTGTATAATTCAGGTGGGGTTCATGGCGCTAACGCTGTGGCTACTGCGAATCCGGGAGGCGGAGGAGGTGGCGGCGGTGCTTCAAGTTTTACGGGTGCGTCAGGAACTTCCGGGTCTGCAGGGGGTGGCGGTGGTGGAGCATATTATATGGGTTGGTTTCCCAATGGCGGTGGTGGCGGTGGTGGTGGATATGGTTCTATCGGCGTAAACGGCGCAGGGTTTACTATGGGAGCTTCGGCCTCAGGGGTTACTGGTGGAACTGGAGGTAATGGAGGTAGCGGTGCTTCGTATGCTTATGCAGGCGGTGGAGGCGGAGGCGGAACATATGGGGATTCTCAAACATTAAATAGCCATGCGTATTTAGGCGCAGGCGGCGGCGCAGGAGGAGGAGCTTTTAGTTGGGCTTCTGATGGCGGTCCCGGTGGTAATGGAGGAACCGGCGGCGGTATTGTTTTTATCGGAGCTAACCAGATTATTTGCGGTAATATTCTGGCAGACGGCGTCCCAGGAAGCGCAGGGTTAAAGGTTGACCGTGCGGCTCGTGGTGGTGGCGGTGGCGGAGCCGGCGGCTCAATAATAATCATGGCGTATGACATACAAAATAATAATTTAATCAGGGCGAATGGTGGAGCAGGCGGAACTTCATCTACTTATGCAGGCGGCGCAGGCGGCGGCGGAAGGACCTATGCCATATATAATTATTTGAACGGTAACGCACCGACTCCAAATTATGCGGTTGGGGCATATTGCGTTGCTCCCGGCACATATATTTCACCCCCAATTACGAGCACCGTTTTCTATTGGGGCGTCTTGACCTATGCTAAGACCACTCCGGTTGGCACTAATTTGACCGTGGATATATTAAACGCCTCGGATAATTCACTCTTGGTTGCCAATGTTTTATCAGGGACTGCTTTGTGGGATACCTACCCCTCTACTTTTAACGGTATGACAAGCATTAAATTGAGATGTAATTTTTCTCCTTCAGGTGATGGGCAAACACCGACCCTCTCCGATTGGGGAATACATTATACAGGCGGTAATACAACGGTTACCACGTCTAACTGGGCGGATTTGTTGAATGGCAATCCTGTTAAAATGGGACAATTAATTGCATACGTCAAATTTGATATGCAATCGGCAGGCGGAGCCGCTATCTGGAAACGTTTCCGCGTTGATAAAGGGGTGAAAACATACGGCAACATTGCCTGCCCGGATAATAAAATAGAGGTGCAAGTCTGGTGCGAAAATACGGGTAACGGTTTATGGGATGCAGGTGATACATTTATCGCCAAAGGAAATTTCACCAATGGCGCCTGCTGGCTTAACATGAAGCGCTGGAAAGTAACGATGGCTTCCAGGACATATTATATTGTCTATGAGCTGTCAAATGACATTGGCGGTGGCCAGAGGGCGGGAGTAAAAATATTAGATAGTAGTTATCTTGAATTTGAAAATGCTTCGTGTGTAGGGGTTCCTTAAGACGAATTGTATCCCGAAAATATTTTAGGGCATATTCGCCCGGTATTTTTATGGTGAAAAAGAGAAATTTATGATGAAAGTGAAAAAATGTATTATCATATGGTTAATTCTGGTAATAAGCACTATTACTATCTGCGCCGAAGGCAAAGGCTGTTGGGGGCAGGAGCTTAGCGAAAGGGTGGACACAGTAAGCGGAAGCAGTGGCGCAGGCGGCGGGAGCAGTGGAGGTGGCGGAGGAGGAAGCGGTTCAAGCGGAGGAGGTAATCCTGTTGTCCTGGTGCTTCC
The DNA here is from genome assembly GCA_016207825.1 of Planctomycetota bacterium. Taxonomy (NCBI): domain Bacteria; kingdom Pseudomonadati; phylum Planctomycetota; species Planctomycetota bacterium. Next base: position 115,276 of record JACQZI010000008.1, read on the forward strand.
GGATAAACCGATGAATCCTCAACCGTTAAACGGTGCCTTGGGAATAAGCCGTCAGCTTGCCGCGACAAACGGCGCTTTGATATGCGAAGTTGCCGCTGACCCTTCTATAGAATATACGGTATATTTCGGAACTGATTATCCTTTGACCGAAAGTAACTTTCTGACATGGGCCTACGACGACAATGATGGCGCAACAGACGGTATTTTAACGATTGATTTATCCGGATTATTGTTAAATATATTAGATCCCCAAACCACATATTATTGGCGTGTTGATGCGGCCGGTTATGATGGAACTACCATCGGAGATACCTGGTGGTTTGTTACCCAGTAACCATCGATTTTTATGGGTAAAATAAATAAATTTTTGGTTATTGCTTGTTGCTTAATCATGATTGCTTCTCTTTCAATCGGAGGCGAAGCGCGCGGTTGCTGGGGTCAGGAGCTTAGCGAAAGGGTGGACACAGTAAGCGGAAGCAGTGGTTCAGGTGACGGTAGCCGTGGAGGTGGCGGAGGAGGAAGCGGTTCAAGCGGCGATGGAGGCGGAACAGTAACGCAAGCAACTGGAGGTTGGGCCAGACAAACCCCATCCGGAGCGGGCGGATTGCCTGTAGGCAGGCGCTCTCACGGAATGGTTTGGGACGGAATCAGGGTGATAATGTTCGGCGGGTATGACGGTGCCAATAATCGAAACGACCTCTGGTGGTACGGCCCTTCCGCCAATACTTGGACGCAGATGCGCCTAAACGGGGCGGCTGGCTCACCATCAGCAAGGCAGGCTTTTACTATGGTGTGGGATGGGACAAGAGTAATCATGTTTGGAGGCTCAACCGGGGCCGCTTTCCCAAATGACCTTTGGTGGTATAATCCGAATACGAATACCTGGACACAACAGATTGCTGATGGTGTCGCCACTTCTCCTATCGGCAGGTTTAATGCCAGTATGGCCTGGGATGGAACCAGGGCGATTCTTTTCGGAGGGCAGGATATCTGGGAAACATTCCTTAATGATGTCTGGGCGTATAATCCGAATACGAATTCCTGGACACAGCTTTCGGCGCAAGGCGCGGCAGGCTCTCCTTCCGCCAGGACAGGGCATACGCTTGTCTCAAACGGTTCGGGTATTTTGCTCTTTGGCGGACTGGGTCCTCTGACGTCTTACCGGAATGATTTATGGCTTTATGATACGGTTGGCAACAGCTGGTCTGAATTGATTCCGAACGGCGCCGCGAATTCTCCCAATGCCAGATTATTCCATTCCATGTCATGGTGCGGTAGCCAGGGAATTATGTTTGGCGGAAGTCTTCCAGGTTTACGAAATGATTTGTGGATATGTTCATCCGGAGGAAGCTGGACACAGCGTATAAGTAACGGTGCGGCGACTTCACCGGCTGTGCGTGAGCGCGCCGGAATGGTCTGGGATGGCAGTAAAATTATCATGTTCGGCGGCGAAGGAGATAATTCCAATGAATTGAGCGATACCTGGTGGTTTATTACGCAGTAAGTTTATTTGTGGATAGGATTAAATAATATGTTTCTTAATCTTAATCCGGCTTACTGGTAAAAACATGGTCTAAAATAGCCAATCTTATGTCATAGTTGGTGTCAGCTGTAATTTTATACAACGGGTTTATTTTCTCAGTATCGAGTATGAATCCTATTGCGAACATTGCATACTGCCTCATGTCAGGGTTTTGTTCCCCATCGTAAAAGTCCATTACTTTTTCCAGCGATGATTTATCCCCGATATAGGCGATTCCATGAAGCGCATGTAAAACGAATTGAGGCATTAATTCTTTGTTATTAATTCTGTTGTGAAGCGTTTCCAATATTTCCTGTCTTTTCCCCAACATTGCCAAAGAAACGGTTAAATTGTTATATACATTTGCCGCAACCGCAAGTTCTTTTTGGGCTTTTTGGTATATTTTCTCTACAGCGTTAATAGCTGATTCATCACCAATCATTCCCAGTGCTTGGCAGGCATAAAGCCAGCTTACAGGGTCGGTAAATTCTTCCTTCTCCAAAATCTCAAGCAATAACGGCACGGATTTTTTATCCTTAAGAAGCCCGAGTGCAATTACCGTTGCAGATCTTGCGGGCGTGTTTTTTTTGGTTAAAAGCTCTCTTAAAGTGTCGCAAGCTTTTTCTTCCCCTAAAATGCCTAAGGCAATAATTGCGAATTCCTTTAAGCCTAAAACGATTTCCTTCCCCTTGACGACATCAAGGATAATATTATATGCTGATTTATCCCCTAACTGTGCCAAAGAGATTACCGCAAATTGCCGGACAGTAGGGATTTTATCTTTGGCCAAAAGTTCTATCAGGGTGTTTTTTGCCTCGGGCGATTTGATTAAGCCAAATGCAATGGTTATACTGGCGCGTAGTTTGGGTGTTTTATGGGCGTCTTTTAACGCCGTATTTAAAAGCGGTATTGCTTCTGCGTCACCCATCCTTCCCAACGCCAGAGCCGCATATGACCGTATATCTTCCTCAAGCTTAGAATTATTAAGTATTTTTTCTATCAGCGGGATTTGCGCCTTTTCCTGTAGATTCCCCAAAGAAAGCAGGGCGGAACAAACGATATCTTTTTCAATCTTTTCCCCATCCTTTAAAACAAGAAGTTCTTTAAGTGTTTCTACTGATTTATTATCTTTAATATATCCGAGTCCCAGAACCGCGTAAGCGCGCGTTACGCTTATGAGTTTTTTGGTGAAGATTATTTTTCTTAAGTCTTCTACAGCCGAAGGGTCGCCTGTCAGGCCGAGCGAAAGGCATACCACATTTTGAACGAAAAACTCCTTGTCATTTTCTAAAGATTCCTTGAGGTGCTTAACAACATTCCTGTTCTTTGTTTTACCCAGCGCCAGGGCGGCCATGGCTCTGGTTAAGGCGACTTTATCATTCTTTAAAACAGCAGCAATGCGGTCTATGAGCTTGTTCTTATTTTGTTGGACGGCAATGGTTTCGTCCTGGCCAATTGGTTTTTCTTCATCCCAGACAAGCGGTGTCTTGAAAGGCAGATAATTAAGGCGGTTTTTTATCCACCATACTTCCCACATGCCGAAATTATTCGGGACAGGAGAAGGTGGGTTTAATACTAATGGTTCAAGTCCGGTGCTGGTGGGTGGCCGGGGTGGGACTTTTGGTGTTTCTTGGATTTTAGGTTTAGGGGGCAATACAGGCGGTGGCGGAGTTCCACCGGATGGGCAACAACTGTAAGCATGGTTAAAATCACTCAAAGATAAAACCGTTATCGCCAGGAATGAAATTACCGTTAGCCAGGCAATATTTTTAGGATTCATATCATTTCCTTTCTCGTTTGATACAAGGTTCTCCTGTATAATACAATCTAAACAGGCGAAAGTTTTATAAAAATAGTTTTAATCCAAATTTATTGAGCAGCGAAACCCATTACCGTTGCAATAGCCATCCGGGCCCGGATTGTCACGGTCGGTTGAACGGCAATTTTTGATTTCATTAAACCACCCGCCGCCTCTGACCACATGATAAGAACCTGTTAACGGGCCAATCGGATTCTTCACGGGCATATCAAAATAATTAGTTAAATATTGGTAATAATCTTCGCCGTACCAATCATAACACCATTCCCAGACATTTCCGATCATATCATATAATCCGAAACCGTTTGGTTTTTTCTTTCCTACAGGCTGGGTTGTTTCCATTGAATTTTTTTTATACCAAAGGAATTTTTCATCTTCATCGTCTCCCCAGTAAAACAGGGTAGTTGTTCCTGCCCGGCAGGCATATTCCCATTCTGCTTCTGTCGGCAACTTCAACCCTGTTTTTCTGCAAAAGATAATGCTGTCTTCCCATGAAACCATCTCTACAGGATACTCATTCCCTTTGTTAAACCCTGACGGATTGTTTTTCATAATCGTTTTCCATACGCCTTGGGTCACTTCATACTTTCCGATTAAAAAACTGTCTATTTTAACTTCGTGAACCGGTCGTTCGTCTCCATCGCCATTGGTGTTTCCCATTTGGAATATTCCTCCAGGTATAAGCACAAAAGCCATGCCGGTTTGAATGTGATTGTATTCTTTATACCCTTGTTGGTTGATGCCGATAAACTTCATTCCTTTAACAGTCGGTGTTATATCCGATGGGGTAGCCGTGCATGAAAGGCATAATATACAAAATGTTATGGTGATAAATACGATAAGGTAAACAGGACGTTCGATATGTTTAATCATAATTGTATGCACTTATTTATATATATGCCAAAAAAAGGCATTTGTCAATATATATGCTTGGTATTTATAGGGCATATTCTCGCAATCCACTATTACAAATAAAAGGGATAACATCTTAAGGTTTTTCTTGACTTAGAATCGGAGTTAAATATAGTATAAAACTATTAGGTGTTTTTGCAATAGCATGGTATAATTTATTATGTAGTATGTTGGGAAATAGTGGATTATGATTCAGCAATCAATGAGAGTGGTAGTTATCTGCATCATTATTTTAATAGCCTGTTTTAACGGGTTTATATTAACACAGAATGCTGAGGAAGAAGGGGTAGACGAGGATTTTATCGAAGATTTGGAGGGTTCGATAGAAGGATGGGAAGAAGAAGGGGAAGGGGCCGGTTTAGGTGAAGACCAGGGATTAAATGAGGATGACGGGATAGTAGAAGACGGGGAAGAAGAAATAGAAGAGCCGCTGCCAAAAGAACCTGTAAAACCTGAAGAGGTTATTCGCTCGTCGGATATTACGGTTTATAACCTGGATATCAACCAGATTGTGGCGCGTATTTGTTCGGAAAGGACGGGGAATGCTTCCAAAGGAGGCAAGGATGCCAATGGGATGCCTCTGATTATCTGGCTGGTTGATAATACTACTTATGTAAAGGATAAGAAATGCCACGAAGAGCTGTCCAAGGCTATTGATAAAACATTCCGTAAGGCTGGATCTTTTCAAATGGCGGTTGTCAAATTTTCCTCCAAGCCTGAAATAGTTGCCAAAGCCGATAAGGAACTTAAAAATGCCTGCAAGGCAATCAGTGAGATATGCCGGACGCCCGATGACAACCCGAAGGATTATTGCGAGGCAACCAGGTTTTGTGTCGAATCATTCAAAGATTATCCGCACAAAAAACACCTAGTCCTTTTTACGCTGCAAAACAATAACATAGAATATGATTTGGAAAAGACCCTGTCTATGCTCAAAGGGAATATGACGCTCGATGTCATAAGCGGCGGAGCGGGTTTCCAGGAGCATAATTTGTATGTATCAATACGCAAATCAGGCGGGCGTGTCTCGACTGATTCTGCGAATTCCGAGCTTCACAGGTATAGCCGCGCCGGTTCTTTTATCATCCCGCGTTATTTCCTTAATCAGTATGTCTCTTCCGGATATGGTTATTATGGCCTGGGCCGCCTGGCAGCCTATAGCGGCGGTAAATATTATATGTATTACCCGCCGGGCGGAGGGGATGCCAAATCTTTCTGCGAACTTCATAAGTGCATCTGGTGCGAGAAAAACCAGGCCCACGATTGCGGTACTTCTTATACCAAGCTTTTCCCGGCTTTGGGGCCGGCGCTGGTTTCCCGTCTTTATTATGAAGAGCTTTATAAATCGGACCCGCTTTACCAGTTTATTAAGGACGAAGGCAAAGCGATTGGCGTAATGGGTAATATCCCGCGCGATTTAAAAACAATCTTCAGCGAAGGGAAAAAGGCCTCCGCGGCCGTGCTTAAGCAGGTGGAATCGGTAATCAAAAAATACGACGAGCGGATTGCCGAAACGGAAAAGGTGCTGGAAGAAAACCGGGGAAAAGGTGTTTTACGGTTCAGGGCGCACGCCATGGTTGCGCTGGCACAATATTATGTCGAGCGTTTTAACCTGGAACAATATAAGGCCTATTTAGAGCAGTTGAAAAAACCCAAGAACGCCAACTGGGAAAACGGTTATATCGTAGGAAATGCCGATTGCCTTTGCCACCTGGAGTTCGCTTTCAAGGATAAAGATGACTATATCAAAACCAATCTCCGGCAGGATTTGAAAAAATCAGTAAAGATGATGACCGGCCGTAAAGAATTCAGGTTTTATGTTAAGGACGAAGACGGTGAGGAAAAATTGGCTAAAGCACTTGAGGGGGTTGCTAAAATTATCGTCCAGTGGAAAAATACCCCCTGGGAATTAGTTGCAAGAAGGATTCCTTTGGTGATTGAATTTGACATCAGCTATTCGTTTGCCCAATCCAGGGCGCGCCGTTCAAAGCCGCCTCCGCCGCCCGTTACGCCCAAGCCTTCTCCGACCCCGACTCCTTCGCCCACGCCGACGCCAACCCCTGACCCGGCACCTGCGCCGGCGCCTGCTCCCGGGCCTTCGCCCACGCCGACACCTACGCCTACCCCGACGAAATAGTCGGGTAATAAGTAGATAAGGAACTAAGTTGATAGGGATTAATTTTATTATTCCTCACCTGGCGCGTGTATTACCATTTCACTCTTGACAAGCGGCTTGTTTAGAAGTATACTCAATCCTATGAAGTATGTTGTGCTGATATGCGGTATGGTGTTATTGATTGCATCTTGTCAGACGGAGAAACCAGTAGCCAGGGAAGATCAAAACCCCTCGATACCCGCTACTCAATACTCGCTACTAATTTCCCAGCTCGGTGGCGATGATTGGGAAACACGGGAATCCGCTCAAAAGAAACTGGAAGACTGGCCCGCAGACACAATAGGCGAAATAGAACCGGCCGTTAAAGAAGCCGCAGAAAGCAATGACCCGGAAACCCGTACCCGTGCCATCCGTATTTATGACATAATTAAAATCAGAAAGCGGGTAAAGTTCTCCGATAGTTTCTTGAAGGAATTCCCTGATATCTACCGCGATTTAACTAAACTTGACGCAAGCGGCAGGTTTGGATGCCTTCAAAAGATTACTGGCACAAATCAAAAAGACATGTTTGAACCCATTAAATTTATATATAAAGATAAAGTATTAAACACTGATATTGCCGGTTTGATTGGCGAGATTATCCAAGATAATATTAAAGGAGTATCCGACAAACAGAAACAAATTATTCTCTCTATAGTTAGCGGTGAACTGTATCATGACCCGCTGTCTTCCAGCACGGATATTGAAGGAGGATGGTGCGATATCATCCCGGAAGCTGCTCCATACGTCATAAAACTTCTAAAAGATGATAACTATGTTTGCGCAAAAGCTGCGGAAGCTCTTGGAAAACTTGGGGCGAAAGAAGCTATTCCTAGAATAAAGGAACTTATGAACCGTCAAAATGAATATGTCCATATGTGCGCTGTCGTGGCTCTTGGCCGCCTTGGCGCCAAAGAAATTATTCCCGATTTAATGAAATTCTTAAAGTCCGGATACGTTCGCGGTTCAGTCGCTCAAGCCCTTGGTTATTTAGGAGTAAAAGAAGCCATACCTGATATAATAAAGCTCCTAAAGGATGGTGCTTGGGATGTTCGGTGGTCTGCGGTTAGCGCTCTTGGATTACTTAACGCTAAAGAATCTGTTCCCGAGATAATAAAACTCTTGGAAGACGAGCATCATGATGTTCGCCAGTGCGCTGTGAAAACGCTTGAGCAACTCGGCGACAAAGAAATTATTCCTGCAATGAGAAAATTATTAAATGACAAAGACCTGTATATGATAGGCTATGCTGTTATGACTCTTGCTAAGCTGGGAGATAAAGAATCAATCACAAAAATAATAAGGCTAATGGGATTTAATTATCCTGGTTATGGCGGACTTAGAGGGCTTTTTGCTATTGCACTCGTCGAGCTTGGCGCAAAGGATAAGGTAACCCAGGATATAGTAGATGATATTAATATCATCGCGGTAAATTGGCATGATGGTTACAAATCCCGCGCCCGCGCCGCGCTAAAGGAATTAGGCGTTTCCGATGAAGAAATAGAAAAGGCGAAGGAATGAAACTTCTATAGAGTATTCTCTGTGCACTCCGCGCCTCTGCGGGGATATCTACTTCCTCGCCACTTGTATATCCAATGGCTATCAAAAGTGGTAAATAGCTCTGAAACGGAAAGGATATAGACACTCGTACGGGACACATCGCTAATTCACTTTTGCGTTACTTTCATCTCCAGGTAAAAAAGCTTCACCGGGTCGTTGGCGAAATTGATAAACGACTTGCCGCCGGTTTCAAACGGGTATAAATTCAACGCCGGGTCAACAAACCCCTGCACCATCTCGTTGGTCTCGTCGTTCTGCACCTTGATTATATCCTGGCCGTAAGCGCTTTTGACAATAGCCGAGCCTGCCTGTATGATTCTCTGGTTAATCGCGGCTTTAAACGAGCCTTTCCTTCTTAGCTTGGTTAAACAGAACGGGTTGCCGGCAATCAGTTTGTCGGATGATTGCAAGATACCTTCCACAATCGAATCCGCGGTCAGCCATAAAGCGACTAATGGTGCAATCCCCAGCCCTTCCGCACGCGTGCCGGTAAACATAAGCGTCCGGGCGGCCATGCCTCGCGCGTAATTTTCCTTGCTGTGGTCAACCGCATCTTTGAACCGCTTGGCAGGAATCCCGTCAACCGTTTCGTATGCCGCGTCTATCTTGGACTGGTATTTTTTGTAGGAGCGGCTTAAGTTAGCCGAATGCTTGGTAATAATGTCATTGGCGTCCAGCCCGGCCCGGCTGACAAAATCAGGATGGACCATATTCCGGTATTTCTTGGTCGCCACCCCGACCAGGCGCGATTGGTAATCCTCCTCGTTCTTTATTTTCATCTTGCGTTTTTCGTTGATGCGTTCGGCATTGACGTGAAAACCGTCACGCCACTGTTCGGCAATCCTTTGCGGAGACCAATCGCTTGGGCTTAAGTGCCTTATAAAATGGGTTAGTATCTTGTCCGGCATATTCACCTCCTCGTTAATACTCACCGCCAAGACCCAAAGGTCATGAGGGATGAGCCTGTTATTCTTCACTCCCGCCGGGTAGGGGAGGGGGTTAAAATCCAAAGCAAGTTATAGCCCCGTGAGTAACCCGGCACAGGCTAATTATCAGGAATATCAATCCTGCGGCAATATTCCGTCCGCCAACAGATAAAGGCATTATAGAAATAAATTATGCATATGTCAAGAATAATTTATGCCAATCGTATCTCCCACCCAACAAGATATCCCAGCTATGATATGTGTATTAATCACATTAACTATGTGTAATACCAACAATATACCTATGTTGAGATAAGATAAACTATATTATGGTGTTAGATTAATAATATATAGTTATTAGATATGGTATATATAACAATAACACAAATAATGTGTAATATTAACACATAGAATATCTAATGCCTAACTATAGTATATATTATGGTTAGATAAGATTTAAGTAATAATAAGATATAATATAAGTAGATATAGCATTCGTATTATGTAGGGGGGACATACCCCCTATGTAGCACCCACATATAGTATAAATGGAGCATATGGTAGGTATGGGGAACCACGCTTAGTGATTGCCTTATGTGGATTATATGCTTGGCTGGTTATAAGGGGCGCTGTTATTAGAGTGCAGTGATATGCGTTAGAGTGATTATCCATTATGGAGAGTTAGTATGCAGGCACGGCTTTATGCGATTTAGGGATAAAGGAAACTTGGGTGGGGATTTATTTCCTCTTTGCCAGATGGGAGTGGTAAGTCCTGCCCCACCGGTTTTAACCCGTCCTCCGTAGCAGTCAGCAGCTGCTATTGCGGGGGGTTAGATATGGCGAATGCCGATGGTATTATTTAACCATTCCTTTTCTAATCTTTTCCCTGAACTTCTTTTCTTTGTCGGTTAATGCCCGAAAAGTAAGTTTATTAACCTCTTCCAGCCAATTAAGTTTCCATTCAGGCGAAGCATCGCGGAATTTACGTAATATTTCCTTCGGATATGTGTAAACAATACCTTTTTTCATAGGGTCATTTAGCCTTTTCCTTAGCAAGCGAATTCAACATTGCGATATCGGATAAATCAGTAGTTCGTCCTGCTTTCTTCTTCATCTTAATAAGGTCGGAAATTGCCACGATCGGGATTAATAAATTACGGGCACGTTTGGTTATTTTTCTTTTTAATGCCTGTTCCGGCTTTACAGGAGCAGTCACCAGAATATCAATTTCCTGGACAGGAATACGGTGGTGATAAAAGCTAAAAACCTTCATATTTTTCTCGGTTATCCATTGATGGCGTGTAAAGGGGTCTGCAATAAGTTCGGGATTTAACGGTAATTTCGACCTGTATCCTAAAGATTTTAATACTTTTACTAATTTCTTTACATTATCTTGGGTTAGGACAACTAATAAATCAAGGTCTTGCGTCATGCGTGGAATGCCATGTAAATTCACCGCAATCCCGCCAGCGACTACATATTTAACTTTTGCCTTATTAAGCGCCCTGAATACTTTTTCGTAGAACATAATAAGATATTTTAGTTAAAAGCGGGATAAAAGCAAGGAAATTATGAAGCGCCACTCGTTTATACCCATTTTATCTTTCATTATCTTCGGCGGAATCAACCGAACCATCCTCCTTTTCGGCGGGATGGCCTTCTGCGTAGGCGAGCGGCTTGCCAGAATATTTTTCCTGCTCCTAATCAAATGATTAACTGGCGAAACGATAGGGCTATAATGCCAGATAGGCGCATTAAACAGATAAACTGATAATCGGATGAGTTGTTATAATAGCGAAACATCAGGAATTCAATTTGCTAAGAGCCGTTTTTATATCGGGTACGATGTCAATTATCTTATCCACCCCCAGTAATCTAAATATATCTTTGACTTCTGAATGAGGGTTAACCAATATAATACTGCCTTTGTTTTCTTTGGTGACGGCGTGGACGCCCATGAAAATCCCGGCCCCGACACTGGTCATATAATTTACTTTAGACAGGTCAACGACGATTTTATATTTCCCCTCATTTATTAGCTTATTGACGGAATCTTCAAGTTGGCGGCATGAATAAACATCGATGGTCCCTTCGAGCGAAAATATGATGGCGTTCTTTTCCGTGTTTTCCTGGATTTCGATTTGTAGCATCTGGACAACCTCCTTTTTATTACGGTATCTTTTTAAAATACACGCAATAATTTCCATTCCAAAAGCTGGTTATTTGCCCCCTGCCTGCGCAACCAACCTGGTTCCCGTATCAATTGATATACAATTACGCCCAGCTTTTTTGCTTTGATACATCAATTTATCAGCTTTTTTTATTACTCCATCTACGGTATCGGTTGTTTTCCCGATAATCGCACCTATCGAGATGGTAAATTTGATATTATAAATACGAACCATAAATTTATGCTCTTCAACGGCACGGCGCAAGCGGTTTGCCAGGGTGGAAATTGAATCCTGGTTGATTCCCATGACGGTGGCAATAAATTCTTCTCCGCCCCAGCGCCCGAGTGAATCATATGGCCGTAAATTGCGCTTCAAGACGCCGGCGATAATCTTAAGCAGTTCATCGCCAGTATCATGCCCGTATTTATCGTTGACTTTTTTGAAATGATCGATATCGATAAAGAAAATCCCGAATTTCCATGAATAACGGGAAAGCTCATCCAGCCGCCTTTGGATATTCATTTCCAAATAGCGCCGGTTGCCTACCCCGGTCAGAGGATCAATATACGCCAGCAGTTCTTGTTCCGTCGCATATTTGATGCCGGCCATTTTATAGATATTAACACAAGACAGGCCCACCGCGCCGATAATTTGATTATGCGCATTTTTGAGCGGTGCGGCACGCAGGTAAATCGGCACCTGGTAGCCGTCTTTGTGATGAAGGTAAAATTCTTTTTCGTCGGCGCAGCCATATTTTATGGAATTTAATAGAATACATTGTTTTTGGTTGCAGGAATGGTCGCCGCTGCGGTCGAAATAGAAGAATTTTTTATTAGTACAGGGATGCCCGGTCACCGTTTGAGACCTTATCCCGGTTATTTTTTCCATAGATCTGTTCCAGTACCTGATTTTCGCCTTGTTATCTATGACATACACTCCGTGAGAAATATTATCTAAAATATTCTTACAGAAATTACGACTCATATTCATATTCTTTCCCTTTCCGCAGTAAATTATGGGCTCGTAAAACGCTGTATAATGAGTATTTCACAAAAAATGCGACAAAATCCCTCCCTTGTTAATTTCATTTCTAAAAAAGACACTACCTAAGTGCTAAGGTAATAACCGGTCTCCCCGTAAAAACTAAAAGGCCAACCCCCCTTTATTACAACAAAACGAGCTGTTGGCAATGCGTGTGTTTTTCAATAGGTGCGGCAACTCGTAATAATTCTTGTAGAGTGTTTTGCCTGGCGCTGAATTTTTAATGGTGTCATCCGGATAAAGTTTATTCTTTGTCCCAAAGTAAAAATCCGAAAATATTTTTTTCGTTCGTTTCATATTGAACTCGTAATATAATAAATATACACTATATTCCTGTTTTGTCAAGGGAAATTTTTTGCAATGCCGATTTTTTTTAGTGTAATCGGCTGCGATAACTTTTGATTAGGGGTTTTCATCGCTTTCCTGCTTACGCGATTAAGTTTGTGAGTGGCTTTTAGCCTTCGCCCGTGTTTTGCCGATATACAGTATTATGGTCGTTTCCCGGAAATTGCGTATTGTAAGCGCATCTCTTGCGTTATTAGCTCTGCTTCTGTCTATAAGCGCCGTGATGATGAACCATAGCATCGCTTCTGGATATAGCAATCGTATCTATGATATTAATGAGGTGCCAGCGTGCGAGGTCGGTCTGGTTCTTGGGGCTTTAGTCTGGAACAGCGGCCAGCCTTCCGATATCCTTGAAGACAGGTTGCTGACAGCAATCGAATTATATAGGCTCGGCAAGGTGAAGAAACTCCTGATATCTGGTGACCACGGCACCAAGCAATATGACGAAGTCAATGTGATGAAGGCGTTCATGCTTAAATGCGGTGTAAAGTGCGAGGATATTTTCATGGACCATGCGGGTTTTCGCACCTACGACAGCTGTTACCGGGCGCGGGATGTCTTCGGCGTCCGTTCCATGGTTGTTATTACCAACGAATTCCATCTCCCGCGCGCGCTATATATTGCCAATAAGATGGGGATTGGCGCGGTGGGGGTGAAATCAGACCGGCGCAGGTATCTCAGCGCCAATTATAACAATGCGCGCGAATTCCTGGCCTGTTGCAAGGCGTATCTGGATGTTAATATTATAAAGCCATTGCCGAAATATCTTGGAGTTCGGATTGACATCCACGGCAACGGTGAAGTCACACAGGATTGAATTGTTTCTCCTTTTGTCCTACCGGTTTAATACATCTCTTGTCGGCAAAACGCAACAATTGTAGGCTTTTGGCTACAACTTGTATTATGATTCTGTCTTATTCGTCATGAGGTGTTTTATCGTAACCGCTGTGTTTACATTCGGTTATAGCAATAAAAAAAACTATGGTGTTGCAGAAAAACTTGGCACGATATTTGCTATATATTAATATAGGGTGATAAGCAACTTAAACTGGCTGAAATGAAAATTATGGATAGAGCAATTAGCTTTCTGAAGAAGAATAACTTCCGAAACCGGAATAATTTGTCATGTCCACCGTTAACGCCAAGCGATATTCTTACTGTGAAAGGCAAGCCTTCATTAAAAGTAATTAAGCCGTATAAGAAACAAAATGTGCTTGTTGAGCAGGCAGAACAGGAATGGATTTATGTGATTCTTAACCCAATGAAATCAAAAGAACATTATTTTTTCAAGGGTGGTTATTTAGTTAACTGGAAAAAAACCGCGTTGTAGTTGATAAAAGGATGATGGAATGCCGTATCCGAATATAAATTTAGGCCCTAACGAATAAGGAGCCGGTTTATGAAAAGCAAAAACCATAAAGAAATGATTCCTGTTTTAATGTTGCTTTTTCTGGCATGTTTTATGATTTATCCGGCAGGAAGGAATTTATTCCTCTTTGCCCAGACCCAAATGGTTTTTAGCTTTACCGAATCTTTTTCAAACAACAACTATAAAGATGTTGTCAATACCACGGCTAACTGGAATACCGTGACAGGTTTGGTGTCCCTCATCAGCGGCGGTTCGTCAAATATATGGGATACGACAAAGCCTACCACTACAAATGCCCCGACCGCCAGAGCAAATTTCAGCGCTGTCTGGACAGGCTCCAAAATGATTGTTTGGGGCGGGCAAGATAGCGGAGGTTTTAAAAATAATGGCGGTGTCTACGACCCGGCAACTAACACCTGGGATACGACAAAACCAACTACTACTAATGCCCCTTCTGCGCGAGGATATCACCGTGCTGTCTGGACAGGCTCAAAAATGATTGTCTGGGGAGGCTGGAATGGCAGTTCTGATTTGAATAACGGCGGTATCTATGACCCGGCGACCGATACTTGGGATACGACTAAACCTACCACTACCGGTGCTCCTACGGCAAGGGATTGTTTCAGTGTAGTTTGGGATAGCGCTAATAATAAAATGATTATCTGGGGTGGTTGGATAGATGCCAGCCAAAGTGATGTAAATAATGGCGGTATCTGGACATTATCAACCAACACCTGGGATACGACCAAACCTACCACTACTGGCGCCCCTTCTGCAAGAGAGTCACATAATGCAGTTTGGGATAGTCTTAATAACAAGATGCTTGTCTGGGGTGGTGCATGGTATGATGTTGACTTTGAAGAATATAGCTGTTATAATAACGGAGGTTCGTATAATCCGGCAACCAATACATGGGATTTAACTAAACCCACTTCTACCGGTGCTCCTACAGCAAGGTTAGCCCATAGTGCGGTTTGGGACAGCACTAACAATAAGATGATTGTTTGGGGCGGTGATGACAGTTTTGACGGTGTAGGATATAATAACGGCGGATTTTATAATCCAGCAACTAATACATGGGATTTGACTAAACCGACTACCACCGGCGCGCCTAATAACACCAGGCATGATGCCGTATATACCGGAACTAAGATGATTGTTTGGGGTGGCTGGAGCGGAGCGGCTTACCAAAACACGGGCGCTTTTTACATAATTTCCGCCAGCGAATATACGACACCGGCAATTGCCCGTTCTTTGACGGTGGATAACACACCGGATACGATTAATTCTGTAATACTATCTGTTTCCGCAACTTTGCCAGCAAATACAACGATTACCTATGAAATCACCGCTAATTCCGGCACAAATTGGTATCAGGTAACACCAACGAATGATTTCGCTATTCCAGTCGTAGGTCGGGCAAGCGATCTCAGGTGGCGGGCGAATCTTTCCACCGCAGATAGCCAGCAGACGCCGTTATTGGATTGGGTAACTATTACATATTCCACCGCCGCAGTGGTTACGACTTCCAATTGGACCGCATTAACTAACGGTAACACGCCGGTAAGAATGGGACAGTCTGTCTGTCATGTTAAATTTAATATGAAAACGGATTTTGGCACGGCATACTGGAAACGTTTCCGCATAGATAAAGGCATTACTGGTGTTACTACTCCCGTTCCTGATAATAAAATAGAAGTGCAAATATGGGTGGAAAATAATAACAACGGGTTCTGGGATGCTAATGATATCCTGATAACTAAAGGCGGTTTTGTTAACGGTGTTTGTTATCTTAATATGCGGCAATGGCAGGTAACGACCACGACTAAAACCTATTATATTGTTTATAAACTGGCCGGGGATATTGGCGGAGGCCAGCGCGCCGGAGTAAAGATAGCGGATAGTTCTTATTTAGAGTTTGAAAATGCTACGTGTGTAGGTGTTCAGTAGAGTTCCAGACTGCCCTGATGGCCGGGATATTCATTTGACAATTCCCTGGTTACTTTGTATATATACTAATGCCATGAAACCCCAAAAACAATTATCTGATTTCCTCGTTTTAATGAAGTCTGTTTTAGCCAAAGGAAAATATGTCCAAGCAGCTCGGATGGGAGAGCCCGTTTTAAAATCACTTTCTTCCTTTTCCGGTTCCAGTGTAAACAAGTATCTTTTGTATTACTTTTTGTCGAGTGCTTATTTCTATTTGGAGAAATACTCCCAGGCATTAGATGTTTTGAATAAGGCAAGCTTGATTTCCAAAAACCTTTCCTCTTCTCACCAGGTCCTTGCTTCCAATATGCTTGGGCGTGTTTTTATGGGCATACGGAATACCAGGCAAGCGTTTGGACACTACCAGAAAGTCTACCGTTATTATAAGGAATATGGAACTAAAAATGACCCTTTAAGTGAAAAACAATATTTTATTACACTTACAGGTTTAGCATATTGTTATCTTTATACAAACGAACTGGAAAAAGCCGGTGGAATCATTGAAAAAGAATTACCGGATATTTTGCCTTCCATGTTTAGCGGTAATTCTATAGGGATGTTAGATTATTATCATCTTAAAGGGGAATATCTTATCGCACGAAAAGATTACGCGGATGCGCGGAAATCATTTTTGGAATGTGTTAAAATCGGCGAACAATGCAGTTTTTTCAGGGGTGTTCTTGAGGCGAGAACGCATCTGGCGATAATTGATATTCTGGAAGGGCGGTTGGATTCGGCTATTCAGTTATTGAGAAATTTGTTCCGTGAAGCGTCGCGGTTAAAGCTTCGTAGCCTGGTTTGTGAATCCGGCCTTCTGTTAAGCAAAAGTTTCCATCTTAAGGGATATCCTGAAAAAGCCGAAATGATCGAAAAACGGATTAAACCCATTCTCGACAAACTTGATACGATTTGGTTATATGAGAAAATACGGGAATTCAATAAGATCCATCGGCAGTTGCAAACGACTGATTTCAGCAGGCAATCGTTTAAGCCCGACCGTATTTTATTATCCGTGCCTATCCCGGATAGCCTGTCAGATGTTTTCCGGAAGCGTTCAGAAAACGCATCTTATAAGGAAATAATTATTGGTAATTCCTTGGTGATGCATGACACCTGGAACTTAATCGAAAAAATAGCCCCTACGGATTTGCCGGTGTTAATCCAGGGAGAAACTGGGACAGGCAAGGAATTGGTTGCCAATATTATTCATCACCGCAGTTTGAGAGCTAAAACAACATGGTTGGCTTTCAATAGCGGCACAACTCCGGAGCCGCTTATAGAAACGACGCTTTTCGGCCATACTAGAGGCGCATTTACCGGAGCGGAAAAAGAAAGGAAAGGCTATATTGAATTAGCCGATAATGGGACTCTTTTTATAGATGAAATTGCTAATATGTCTCAGGCGATGCAGCAAAAACTATTGAGGGTATTAGAGGAAAAACTCATCTGGCGGGTAGGTGACCAAAAATCTATCCCGGTTGATACGCGTTTTGTCTTTGCTTCTAACCAGGATATAGAAAAGATGGTTCAGCAAAAACTATTCCGGGAAGATTTATTCTATCGGATTAATACGATTGTAATTACTCTTCCTCCCCTGCGCGACCGCAAAGACGACATCCCATTGTTAATCCAGCACTTCCTGCAAAAACATGGCCGCTTTTCGTCCCATCTATTGCCGGTCACGTCTCGTTTCTCGCCTTCTGCTTTTGCTCTTCTCGCATCCTACGCCTGGCCCGGTAATGTTCGTGAGCTGGAAAATGAGATGAAAAGAATATCCGTATTATATTCACAAGCAAAAATCATCACAGAGGAAATGCTATCGGCGACAATCAGAAGCTATATTCCCTCCTTTTCTCTTGCAGACAGCCATGCGGCAGGCTTAAAAGAGTTGAGGGATTCTTTTGAGAGAAATATTATTACAGAAACATTACAAAGGTGTAATAATAATGTTGCGGAAGCTTCGCGTTTGCTTAAGTATGACCGCGCAAGTTTGTATAAGAAGGCTAAAAGTTTGAAGATAAGATTTCCGGGATAGTGCCACAGAGATACAGAGTTTGCGGAGGAGATAAGCAATCGTTTCATTTGTTTTATTCTTTAGGTGCGCCGAGTTTATTGAGTGCGGATTCAAGGCGTTTCCTGTATTCTCCTGTTTCGTTATCCAGGGTAGATTTCATTTCCTTGATTACCTCCTGGGTGACCTTGTCCTTTGCGCCTGATTCAACCAACGCAATTGCCGCCCAGACGCGGATATTTGCTTTTTTGTGATCCAGTAATTTTGTCAAAGCCGCGATATAGTTTTTCCCCTCAGTTTCCACACGCAGATTAGGCAAGGCCTGAGCGACTTGCTTTTTTATATCCTTATCTTCATCGTTAAAAAGGGGAATGATATCAGCCAGTATCACAGTTGTATAATAACGTCCGGCGGCGCCGAGGAAGGCGTATTTTAAATCCGTGGAAGGTTCGCTGATGCCTTTGAGTAACCCTTTGATGATTAGCGCTTTTTCGTCGTCCGTGACCTTCCGGATATATTTTGCCGGCTCGGCCTGGGGTAGGTTCTTTAGTTCTTCCGGAGTCCACTGGCGAGGAATGCTGAAATTATCCCCGGTGATATCATAAAGGAGGTTCAGGCGTTCCTGTGAATCGTCCTTGCTTAACCTGTCCCATATTTCCGGTGTTTCTTCGCGGATGTGTTCGGAGAGATAAGGTTTTACCGTAACATATCTGATAATCCGTTCTGTGCGGCTTTTTATCTCGGCGTTAGCGGTTGTTTTATTCGTTTCTGTAATAAGTGTGAAATCAGGAGCATCGGGCATGAGCAGAGTGATTAATTCCTTTTCCGCGGCATCGCGTTTTTCCCAGTCGTCGTTTCCTAGTTGTTCTATTAGCAGCGCGTAGCCAGTAGCGGGGGGTGAAGGCTTTTTGCTCGTTGCTGATTGTTCGTTACTGGTTACTTTAGCCGTGCAGCCTGAAAATACAATCCAAAGGCTAACAACTAAAAACCAGCAACCAACAACCAATAAGCGTTTCATATCCATTAAATCCAGTTATTGACGATTATACTATTTACCTTTGGACTGTCAAGTGGAAAAGAGATGTGATTTAAGCAGGCTAACCGTATTTTTTCCTTTACTTAATCTTCGGTTTATGTTATGGTAAATAGATTTAAGAGGCATGCTATGATTAGACTGAAGATAGCCAGGTTATCTCTTTGGGTTTGCTTTACATTTATATTGCTCGTTGGGATTGCCTGGCCGGGTGATACGGAAACCGTTCATACCGGGGTGTGGGAGGCGGTTTCTCCGTCCATCGTTGGAATTAACTGCGAATTAAGCCAGGGAGGAAATCTCCTTAATTTTTACGGCACAGGTGCAATTATCCATGAGAACGGGCTGGTTCTTACCATAACCGGCGTCGTCCCGCCAAAGGCTAAAAATATCACGGTTTTCCTTTCAGACGGTCGCCGTTATAAAGCCCAAGCCGTATTCACCGATGAAAACAAGGAGATAACCCTGCTTGATATAGGCGCGACCAATCTTCCCTCATTGTCTTTTGACGATTCTGAAGAGATTAAGGTGGGCGAAACCGCTTATACTTTCGGCAATGTCCTGGGCAGCATAAATAATGATTACCAGGTGTCATTGGCGGTCGGCGTGATAAGCGGTATTTATTCCTTGGAAAAAGAGGGCAAATATTACCTGGAAAAACTGACCGGTAAATATAAAGGCGAGGTGATAGAAACAACCGCTGCGGTTAATGGAGGTGTTGACGGAGGCCCCTTGGTTTCCGCGAAAGGTAAAATACGGGGTTTAATCATACTTTCATATTCCAAATCACGCCGTTTGGGGATTGCTATTCCTTCAAAAGTGATAAAACCACTTCTGGCAAAATACATGGAAAAGTCTAATCCGAAGGATGATTTAAAGCTTTCAAGCGCGCCTTCCTTTGAACATATTTTCCATAAGCTGTCTCCTTATGTGGTGGGGTTAAAGGTGACTTATGAACAGAAGCCCAAAACTCCGGATCCCACGCCATTGCCCAGGGAGCCCGGTGTCGTGAAACCCGTGCCGCCTGATATGATGAAAGAGCTTACTGATTATTCCACCAGGCCTGACGGGCTTTATTCCGGAGTGCTGATTGAGCCATCTAACGGTTATATACTGACAAGTTATCATAATATTGATGGAAAAATAAGGGAAATCAAGGTTATCCGGCAGACTGATACGGATAAGAAAGAATACAGTGCAAAGGTTATCGGCTGGTGCCAGGATTTGGATTTGGCATTGCTTAAGACAGAAAAGGGTTTACCCGGATTTAACCTGGAGCTAAATAAAGGAGGGAATCTTAAAGTGGGGCAGTGGACGGTCATTTTGGGTAATAATCCCGACCCGACCAGTGCGAATCCTGTAATGACGGTGGGTGTGGTGAGTGCCCTGGACAGGTTAGTCAGTGGTAAGGCCATGCAGGTGGATGCGGGAATTAATTACGCAAACCTAGGCGCGCCGATTTTTGATATTGACGGTAATTTCATTGGGATGGCAGGATTATTTGCCCGCCCGGTTGAATGGGGTTGGAATTCCGGAGTCGGGCTTGCTGTAGAGGCTTCGGCTATTAATGGCTTGATTCCTGATTTGAAAGACGGAAAAAAGATGGAAAAGACACCCGTTCCGTTTCTCGGTATCCAGTTTAGCAAAGGGTCTTTTGACGAACCGGGTGTGATCGTGGATATGGTGATTGATGGCGCCGCGGCAGATAAAGCCGGTATTAAAAAGGATGATATCATCCTTGAGTTTAACGGGCGCGCAGTTAATACATGGCGCGATTTGATTAATTTTATCCGTGATTCCAAGGTCGATGATAATGTTAAACTGAAAATTAAGCGTAAAGGTGAAATAATCGAACTGGAAGCGATGTTAGGACAAAGGTCATGAAGAAATATTTTTATTGTGCGGTATTTTTACTTATAACGGCATTATTTATTTGCCAGCCTGTTACGGCTGATTATGCTGATGGGATTAAAGCGGCTAAGGAACTCCAAAAGAAAGTCGTGGAAATCACCCAAAAATCCATTCCCTCTTATGTTTTTATCGGGGGTGGTTCAGGCGTTATCATTTCCGCTGATGGTTATGTCTTGACCAACTATCACGTGATTGAAAAATCTAAAGCTGATAAATTAGAGGCTTATACAGCAAACGGTAAGTCATACGAAGCGAAAATAATCGGCTATGATCCGCGCGGCGATATCGCTCTTCTTAAACTTAACGCAAAAGAAGATTTGCCGTATTTGGAATTGGGTGATTCTGATTCCGTGAAAATAGGGCAGCCGGTTATCGCTTTGGGTAACCCTTTTGGCATGGCGATGTATGATTCCGCTCCGACCCTTACCTTCGGGGTAATTAGTGCAATGCATTTAAACCAGGATACGTATTCGGATGCTATCCAGACGGATGCGCCGATTAATCCGGGAAATTCAGGCGGTCCGCTTATTACACTGGACGGGAAAGTTGTCGGCATAAACGGCAAGATTGAAATGCGTTTCGGTTTTATCGTTGCCAATACAGGCATAGGTTATGCGATACCGGCAAATCAGGTTAAGAAGTTTTTGCCTAAGCTTAAAGACGGCGGCAGGGTGGCTCACGGAGAAATAAAAGGGCTGGATATAAAGACAGATTTGGATATGGATGCGGAAACCAATAAGGTTTCGGTAAAAGTAACCGGTATTGCCAAGGGCTCAACTGCTGATAAAGCGGGATTCAAAGAAGGGGATTATATTATTAAGGTTGATGAATATTTTGTTTACAGCGACAGGCGTTTCTGGGGAGTTATCGGGGTTTATCCGGCCGGATCGGTGGTTAATATCAAGCTTAAAATGGATGGAAAAGAAGTTACATTGCCGGTGACTTTGAAGGCGCGTGAAACGATTATGGAAACCGCCCTGGCTCATGATAATGTGCCCTATCTGGGTATCCGCCTGGCAAAGCAGGAAAATAATAATCTTGTGTTGATTGAAGAAATAGATGCCGGTTCGCCCGCAGCTAAATCTGATTTAAAGGAAGGTGATATTATTCTTGAACTCGCTGGCGAAAAAGTTGATAATATAAATCACCTGCAGGAACTTATACAAAAACATAAGCCCGGTGATGAAGTGGAAATAAAAGTAAGGCGCGGGCCGGAAGAAGAAACCATTAAAATAATTCTGGAAGAAAAGCAAAGGGATAATTAGGAATAATTTTATGGGATGGGATGGCTTAAGGCGTTTTGTTTTTCACCGTAAATCGGAAGTGCCGGATGGACAATGGACTAAATGTGAAAGTTGCGGCAATCTTATCCAGAAAAAAGCCGTGATAGACAGGTTAAATACCTGCCCGGAGTGCAATTTCCATTTTACTATTACCAGTGATGAGCGTATCAGGTTGTTGGTAGATGAAGGGACATTTCAGGAATACTGGATGAATTTAAGTTCCACCGACCCTTTGCAGTTTACCGCGGTTAGTTCATATAGGGAAAAAATAGCCGAATCGCAAAAAGCTACCGGATTGAAAGATGCCATTGTTACCGGTAAGGGTAAAATAAATGGGATTGATATTATGCTCGGCGTGACGGATTCCAGGTTTATAATGGGTAGCATGGGGTCTGTTTTGGGCGAAAAGGTTGCCCGCGCCGCTGAGAAAGCCGCGGAGCTTAAGATTCCTTTGATAATCGTATCCGGTTCGGGCGGTGGAGCCAGAATGTACGAAGGATGCCTTTCTTTGATGCAGATGGCGAAAACCAGCGCGGCACTGGCACGCCTCCACGAAGCAGGCGTAGTATATATTTCCGTCTTGACCAATCCGACCATGGCAGGTGTTATGGCCAGCTTTGCCGGGCTGGGCGATATTATGATCGCCGAGCCGAAGTCGTTAATCGGGTTTACCGGGCCCAGGGTAATTGCCCAGACTATTGCCCAGGAATTGCCAAAAGGATTCCAAACTTCGGAATTCATGATGGAACACGGTTTGATAGATATGATTATCGAGCGCCCTCGCTTGAAAGATGAATTGGCTAGACTGCTTAAATATTGCGTGTAATTTTCCCCGACGTGTATCGGGATGAGATAAGGAGAGTGTAAATATGGCAAAAGTGACAGAGATAAGATGGCATGCGCGCGGAGGACAGGGCGCGATGCTGGCCGCCAGAACTTTGGCTAGGGTGGCTATTTTACAAGGGAAATACGCCCAGGGAATGCCGGAATTCGGCCCGGAACGTATGGGGGCTCCTATACGTGCTTATAATCGCGTCAGTGATAATAATTTTTCCTTGTATTGCAATGTGGTCAGCCCTGATGTGGTTGTGGTGCTTGACCCGTCGCTTATGAGTGTGGTGGATGTTACCGAAGGGCTTAATAAAGGCGGGACGATTATTATCAATACGCCCAAGACGGCTGATGAAATGCGCAAGAAATTAAAGCTTGCCAACGGCAGTAAGGTTTATACGGTCGATGCCACGGGCATTTCCATCGCTATGCTTGGCAGACCAATGCCCAATACGCCGATGCTTGGGGCAATCGTTAAAGCAACCAATGTAATAGGATTGGAAGGATTGCTGGATGATATAAAACATTCGTTCGGCGAGAAGTTTTCCGCCAAGGTGGTGGAAGGGAATCTTAATTCTATAAAACAGGGATACGATAGATTAAACGGATAATAAATAGAGGAGCATCAGAATGAAGAAACAGATGACAGTGAAAGAAATACCGGAGGGTTCAGTGATTGATACTCCGGGTAGTTCTCTGGAATACAAGACCGGTGGATGGCGGAATTTAGTGCCGGTTCGAAACATAGAAAAATGCACTAATTGCCTTATCTGCTGGGTTTATTGCCCCGAAGGCTGTATTAAATTAAAGGAAGGCAAAATTGTTGATATCGACCTTGATTACTGTAAAGGTTGCGGCATTTGCGCCGAAGAATGCCCGTTGGCAGATAAAGCCATAAAAATGGTAGAAGAGAAGAAGGAGGATTGAGATGTCAAACTTGCAAACTAAGAAAAAGAGCAGTCCAGCTAAAAGCATAAAATCTGCGCGTTTTATGGCGATGACCGGCAACAATGCGATTGCCGAAGCCATGCGCCAAATAAACCCGGATGTGGTGGCGGCTTATCCGATTACCCCCCAGACAGAAGCTGTTGAGGAATTCGCGGATTTTGTCGCTAACGGAAAAGTAAAAACGGAATATGTAGCCGTTGAAAGCGAACATAGTTCGCTGAGCGCCTGTATCGGCGCATCCGCGGCCGGCGCCAGGACGATGACCACGACATCATCTGCGGGGTTTGCCTTGATGTGGGAAATGCTTCCGATTGCCTCCGGGTTGCGCACCCCGATAGTGATGTATGTCGCCAACCGTGCCTTCAGCGCGCCGCTTAATATTCATTGCAGCCACGATGATACTATGGGTGGGCGTGATACCGGCTGGGTTCAAATATACTCGGAAAACGCCCAGGAAGCTTATGATAATTTAATTCAGGCTATTCGCATCGCAGAGGATAAATCTATCCGTCTTCCGGTTATGGTTAGTATGGACGGATTTATTATTACCCACTCCGTGGAAAGGGTGGAGGTGCTTGATGACGAAGTCGTCCGCAAGTTTATCGGGGAATTCAAGACGGACAATTATTTGTTAAACATTGCCAAGCCGATAACCATAGGAGCCTGCGCTCTGCAGGATTATTATACAGAGCATAAGCGCCAGCATTCTCAGGCGTTATTGAACAGCAAAGATAAGATACTGGAAGTCGCTGATGAATACGCCAAGATTTCCGGGCGTCGTTACGGATTGTTTGAAGAATACAAACTGAAAGATGCCGAATACGGCATAGTGATTATTAACTCTGCGGCCGGAGTGGCGAAGATGGTTGTCGATGAACTCCGCGCGAAAGGGATCAAAGTCGGGGTTTTAAAGCCAAGGATTTACCGTCCTTTCCCGGCTAAGGAAATAAGGGTTGCTTTAAAGCACCTTAAGGCTATTGCCGTAATGGACCGGGTTGATGCCTTTGGCGCCGGTAGCACGCCGACCTTCACGGAAGTTAAAGCCGCCATGTACGGGCTTGACAAAGCGCCTCTCATGATTAATTACGTTTATGGCCTAGGTGGGCGCGATATAAGGCTGGAAGATATCCAAAAGGTTTACCAGAAATTGATAGCCGTAAGTAAGGCAGGTAAAGTGGATAAGATGTTCGATTATTTAACAGTCAGAGAATAATTAGATATATTTTAAGGAGAATAAGATGACAGATAAAAGTAATTTGGAAGTAAGCAATATCATAGATAAATATCACAGTGATAAGGGTGCATTGATACAGATATTGCTTGATATCCAGCAGAAAGAAAAATGGTTGTCTAAGGAATCGCTTTCCACGGTGGCGGAAAAGTTAAGCGTTCCTCTTACCTGGGTTTACCACGCCGCGACTTTTTATAAAGCGTTCAGCCTGGAGCCGCGCGGGCGGCATACCATTACGGTTTGCCTGGGGACTGCCTGCCACGTGCGTGGGGCACCGGTTCTTCTGGATAGGGTTGCCCAGAAACTTAATATCGAGGTTAATAAAACCACTAAAGATAAAAAGTTTACCCTGGCAACGGTGAATTGTATCGGCTGTTGTGCTTTGGGCCCGGTTTTATCGATAGATGATAAATATTACAGCAACCCATCGGGGACGGAATTGGATAACATACTTAATAGTTACGAATAGAGAAAGATAATCATATGAAAAAAATAACATCAGTAGCGGATATCGAGGCGATTCGCAAGCAGACCGAGTCGAAATACGCCGGCAAGAAAATTATCACCGTATGCGCCGGCACCGGCTGTCGTGCTTATGGTGCCCAGAAGATTCTTGATGCGTTTCAGAAGGAGATAGATAAACAGAATCTTAAAGGCAAGGTCATTCTTAGACCGAGCGGTTGCCACGGATTCTGCGAACGCGGGCCGATTATCGTCATCTTCCCGGAAGAAATATGTTACCTGAGCGTGAAAGAGGCGGATATCCCGGAAATCATTTCCGAAACAGTCGTTAAGGGTAACCAGCTTGAACGCTTGATGTATAAGGATGAAAACGGTAAGCCGGTTCCTTTTGAGCATGAAATACCTTTTTATAAAAACCAGAAACGGATTATCTTGGCGAACAATACAAGGATTGACCCTGTTAATATTGATGATTATATCGGGGTGGGTGGTTATTCTGCTCTGGGCAAAGTATTATCCGACATGTCACCGGATGATGTATTGGAAAAGATTAAACAAGCTAATTTAAGGGGAAGAGGAGGCGGTGGTTTTCCGGCCGGCCTTAAGTGGGAAACCACAAAGAATGCGCCGGGAAAAGAAAAGTATGTGGTGGTTAATGCGGATGAAGGAGATCCCGGCGCCTATATGAACCGAAGCGTCCTGGAAGGCAATCCCCACTCGGTTCTTGAGGGCTTGATTATTGCCGGTTATACCATCGGCGCAAAAGAAGGTTTTATATATGTAAGGCAGGAGTATCCGCTCGCACTGGATAATATCCTTAAAGCTATTAAAGATGCGGAAAATTACGGTTTGTTGGGAGATAAAATATTCGGTTCTGATTTCAGCTTTAAAGTCAAAGTGCACCGTGGTGCAGGTGCTTTTGTCTCCGGTGAATCAAGCGCTCTTATGACGGCCATAGAAGGAAGGGTAGGCGAACCGAGATTGAAATATATTAAAACCGCGGTAAGCGGACTTTGGGAAAAGCCTACTAACCTTAATAACGTGGAGACTTATGCCAATGTCCCTTTAATTATTAATAAGGGTGTTGATTGGTTCAAAAGTATAGGGACAAAAGATAATTACGGCACTAAGGTTTTCTCTTTAGTAGGCAAGATAAAAAATAGCGGCTTGGTGGAAGTCCCGCTGGGTACTCCGTTAAAAAAGATTATATACGATATCGGCGGAGGTATCAGGAACGGTAAAAAGTTTAAGGCGGTTCAGACAGGCGGGCCTTCTGGAGGTTGCCTGCCCGAAGATAAACTCGATTTACCGGTTGATTTTGATGAATTAACCAAAGCC